>JAGPBG010000274.1 GCA_018063485.1 Cypionkella sp. | reverse complement strand
GCGCCAGGGGCTGAGTGCCGCGCTGGCCGATCCTGGGCAGCCCGTATCAGTCGCCCTGTCAGCGACTCCGCCTTTGCATCTGTCGATCAGGGCAGGTCTATGGGGAGAGCGCCGGGCCCTGATCGGTATCTTGCGCGGGGTGACGGCAGCCAGATTGCTGCCACTTGACCGGATTGCGCGCGCCCTTGGCCTGAACCGCAGCGAAGCGCGGCTGGCGGCGCTGCTGTGTGACGGGTTCACCCTTCGCGATGCGGCAACGGACCTCGGCTGGACGATAGAGACCGCGCGCAGCGCCTCCAAACAGATCTTTGCCCGCTGCGGGATCAGCGGCCAACCCGAACTGCTGCGCAAAATGCTGACTGGCGTGCTTTGGTTTCAGGACGGCGGTGTAGATGGCGTGGATACCCCCTCCTGACCGCAACAACACTGCCGTTCAATGGCCAAGAACCTGGGAAAGAAAGAGGCGCGTCCTGTCGCTTTTCGGCGCACCAAAGAAATCCTCCGGGGGGGCCTCTTCGATTATCTCGCCCTTATCCATGAAGATAACCCGGTCGGCGACCTTTCGGGCAAAGCCCATCTCATGCGTCACGCAGACCATGGTCATTCCCTCTTGCGCCAAGGTGACCATCACGTCCAGCACCTCGGCGATCATTTCAGGGTCAAGTGCGCTGGTCGGCTCGTCGAACAGCAGGATTTCGGGCTGCATGCACAGCGCGCGCGCGATGGCCACCCGCTGTTGCTGGCCGCCAGAAAGCTGTCCGGGGAACTTCTGTGCCTGCTCTGGGATACGGACTTTTTCTAGATAGCGCATCGCGATGGTTTCGGCCTCTGACCGAGGCATCTTTCGCACCAACATCGGAGCGAGTGTGCAATTTTCCAGCACGGTCATGTGCGGGAAAAGATTGAACTGCTGAAACACCATGCCAACCTCGCGGCGGATTGCTTCAAGCGAGGCCAGATTGTCGTCAAGAAGGGTGCCAAAGACCCGGATCTCCCCGGCGTCATGTTCCTCTAGCTGGTTGATACAGCGGATCATCGTCGACTTGCCTGAGCCGGATGGCCCGCAAACCACCACTTTCTCGCCTTTGGCAACCTTGAAATTGATCCCGCGCAGCGCTTGAAACGCGCCATAAAACTTGTCGAGATTGCGGATTTCGATGGCGGGAATATTCATGTCCATGGTTCAATCCTTGCGTTGGCCGGCGTTCATGCGTGCCTCAAGATAGGCACCATAGCGCGAAAGGCCGAAAACGAATGCGAAGTAGATCACTGCGACAAAAGCGTAGACTTCGGCATAGGCGAACTTCCATTCACCCGTCTTGAAGGCAATATTCCCCGCAGCCAACAACTCGACAAAGCCGACGACGACGAATAACGAGGATTCCATGAAGGCGATCACGAACTGATTGATCGTGGCGGGCAGCGACAGGCGGAATGCCTGTGGCAGAACGATACGGCCGATGCGTTGCCAGTAGCTTAGGCCAAGCGCCTTGGCGGCCTCTTCCTGGCCTTGGGGAATGCCCTGAAACCCACCACGGATGATCTCGGCCTGATAGGCTGCAAAGAACAATGCGGCACCAAACAGCACCCGATAGAGTTTTTCGCCAATCAGAAACCCCGGCAGCATGAAAGGCATGACTATCGCGCAGGTGAACAGGATCGCCAGCAGCGGCAACGACCGCACGGTGTCAATGATCCATCCGGTGACACGCGCCACGACAGGCATTTCCGACCGGCGCAGCAGCGCAAGGGCGATAGCCAGCGGCATCCCGATCACCGCAGTGGCGACAAAGATGAAAAGCGTGAGCGGCAGCCCACCCCATTGCTGTTCGTTTACGATGGCAAGACCCAGCACGCCGCCCCGCATCAGGATGTAAAAGACCAGAGCGCCCAGACCCCAGATCAGAGCAAGTTTGCCAAATCCCCAAAGGCGCGGGATGCACGACAGCACCATCACCACAATCACCGCCCCACAGGCCAGCGCCGAGCGCCACTGCTCTTCATACGGATAGATCCCGAACATGACCACGCGCCAGCGCGCTGCAATGACCGACCAGCAAGCACCGCTCCGGTTCGAACAAAGCTGTTGGCTGCCATCGGCGGCAAAGGTGGCATTCACAACCGCCCAGTCAAAGAGCTTCCACAGCAACAGCACCATGATCGCCACGCTGGTGGCGGTCATCAGCGTAGTGCCTGCCGAGCCGAAATAGTCTTTTCGCAGCCGTTTCAAACGCGCGGCACCGGAGGCTGAATCCAGGGCCCGGATCATGTGGCACCCGTGGTCTGATGGCCCTTCAACGCGATGGCCCGATTCAATTTGTTCAGCACTGCCGCAAGCGAGAAGTTGATCGCAAGGAAACCACCCATCAGGATCCCGATAAATTCAAGTGTTTGCCCGGAATGTGTGATGGAGCTGGCGATGACCATGAAAAAATCCGAAAAGCCGACGGCGATACCCAGGGTCGTGGCTTTGATAAGCCAGACATATTGGTTGATCAGGATCGGCAGCATGGCGCGCAAAGCCAGCGGCATCCGAACCCGGCTGAACACCTGCAAAGGCGACAGGCCCAGGGCGCGTGCGGCTTCCATTTGGCCACGCCCGACTGCCTTGAAGCCGCCGCGAACGATTTCGCCCACATAGGCACCACCATAGGTCATGATGGCGATCGCAAGGCTGTAAAACTCAGGTTGAATGCGAATGCCGCCATCAATGCGCAGACCCGCGAGTTGCGGAAAAGTCAGCCAGGGTTGCGCCGGAACATGGCCCGCAAACAGGGCCACCGTTGCGGCAATCAGCCCGGTGATCAAACAGCCCAGAGCAAGTCTGCGTTGATCGTTTTGCGCCATCCGGCGGAACCTGCGCGCGGTGGCGACCCAAATCGCCAGCGTCGCACCAACAAGCACCACCAGCACCGCAAGCGCTACGGCGCCCTGACCGACCGTCAGACCCGGCAGATAGATCCCGCGCGAGCTGATCACCGAGCCTGCGAATGTTATCGCTTGCCGGGGCGCGGGCAGCGCATTGGCCAACGCATACCAGAAGAACAGTTGCAGGATCAGCGGCAGGTTGCGGAAGATCTCGATATAAGTTGTGGCAAGCAGGCGCGCCGCCGGATTGCTCCCCGACCTCATCAGCCCTACGGTAAGGCCGATGACCGAAGCGCCTGCCAGACCGATCACGCCCATGAACAGCGTGTTCATCAGGCCAAGCAAAAGATACCACCAATAGGGATCTGTGGGCGCAACGGGCAGGAGTGTGAAGTTCATCTCCCATCCGGTCGCCTTCCACAGAAAGTCAAAGCCCGACGTCAGGCCCTGCGCGGCAAGATTGGCCCGTGCCGCCAGGGTGGCACCAATGATCACAGCGGCCAGAACTGCAACATAGCCCGTTTGCAGCGCGAATTTGCGCGCCACCTTGCTGTGCCAGAATGACGGTATTGTCATCGTGATCTTTCGTGCATGGAGGGAAGGAAGAACCGCGCCGGCACTGCGCCAGCACGGTTCGGTTAATCTGATCAGTCAAACACCAACGGGAACAACACACCGCCGTCTTTCCACAGCGCGGTCGTTTCGCGCGGCATCTTGTAAGGTGACTCTTGGCCGAGGCTGCGCTCGAAGATCTCGGAATAGTTGCCGACCTTCTTGATGACGTTATAGGCCCAGTCATCCGACAGGCCAAGACCCTTGCCGACACCCGGGGTCGCGCCCAGGAACTTGCCGATATCAACCGACGGCGGGTTGGCCTTCATCTCATCCACATTGGCCGAAGAAATGCCCTCCTGTTCAGCAAACAGCATCGCCCCCAGCGTCCAGTTGGCGATGTCGACCCAGTTGTCGTCGCCTTGACGGACGATCATCACTTGCGGCTCCAGCGCCAGAACGTCGGGCAGCAAAATGTGGCTGGACGGGTCTTCAGACTGCGAAGCGGCAATCGCAACCACCGGGCCGAGCTGTGCGTAGGTGTCGCAGCGGCCCGAGAAATACGCGGCTTCTACTTCCTCGTTCTTCTCGATCGCCACGATCTCCATCTTTATGCCTCGCGACGCCAGATACGAGCTGACTTGACG
>JAGPBG010000013.1 GCA_018063485.1 Cypionkella sp. | reverse complement strand
CGCGCAATGTAATCATGCCCGAATATAGACGGTCCAGCACCCAAAATGAATCGACTTTTTACCGCCCCGTCAACTTTCGGGCATAGCTCCTGTCGGGCTAAGATGCACCTGTGGTCGAGGCGCGCGGCTCTTGGAACCGTATTGGCATGGAATTCCGCCTTGTATGGGCTGTTGGGGCCGCGTTCCACGGCTGGCGCGGCTGGTATCGCAACCCCGGCGCATAATTCAGTTTGGCCTGTGTTTTGGTGGGATTTTACACGGGCCATTCGACAGCGTCCACGCGCTGTCGAGACCAGTGAGCGGGTCATAAATTAACGCTCACAGTGCGGGCCGGGCATGTCTCTGTCATCAGCCATGACCGGCCTGCACACCGCCTTAAACCCGCTATGCGATGGCAAAAATAGCTTCTGCAACATTGGATTCAAGTGGTGCTACAATGGCAAACAAACCCGCGCTTCTAAAACAGGCCGACCTGACGCGCTACATTCGGACGCTCAAGCAAGAGGGTATCGAAAAATTCTGCATTTGTGCGACACTGGATGGATCGCACAGAATAACAGTTGGCGAGGCAAGCGACACTTCGGCATTGGATCATCTGGACAGACTGTTGGAATGAAAAGGACCAAGAACCCATTTCCCGGCGTTACACGCGCGGTAAACCCCCGAGGGAAGGTTTGCTACCGCTTTCGCAGTAAAGGCTCTAACTGCTATTTGCCGGGGCCATATGGGTCAGTTGCGTTTCGTGCCGCCTATGATGCAGCGGTTCAAGGGGCAAGCGCCCCCACGCGCAGCACAACACCTGCCGACACGCTGGCAGGGCTTATTGAAAACTACCTGGGCAGCGCAAGGTATAAGAATCTTTCGGTCAGCCGAAAGCGGTCAATTCGCGGCGAATTGGATTGGTTGCGCGGCATCGCCGGCACTGCAAAATTCAGGGTCTTCAAGACCTACCATGTCGAAAAGCTAATGGCCAAGAAGTCAGGGCCAACCGCCGCAAACACGGTGAAGAAGAATCTGTCGATACTCTTCAATTTCGCAATCAGGATGGGAATGGGCATCACGTTCAACCCCGCCCGATTTGCTGATCGTTTGAAGGTGAATCCAGATGGCTATCACACCTGGACTGCGGCAGAGATTGCGCAGTTTCTCGCTTTTCACGGTGATGGAACTAAGGCTCGACTCGCTTGTCTGTTGATCTTGACCACTGGCGCATCCCGGCAAGACGTGGCGGGCATGGGCTGGCAAAACGTCCAAAATGGCGTGATCAGCTATCGGCGCGGGAAGACTGGTGTTTCAGCCCATATTCCAATCATGCCAGACCTGCAAATAAAGTTGCGCCGTGTTCCGGCTGATCAAATGATATTTGTCACCCACGGGCGCGGGCTGCCATACAAGCCGACCACGTTTGGTAATTGGTTCAAGGATCAATGCAAGCTGGCTGGCCTGTCGCATTGCTCTGCACACGGCCTGCGGAAAGGAGCGGCTACCAGTATGGCCGACCTGGGCGGAAACGAATATGAGGTAATGAGTTTGTTGGGCCATTCCAGCCCGAAAGAGGGGGCCACTTACACCAAAAAAGCCAACCGTGCTAAACTCGCCGCAAGCGGAATGGCAAAGGTTTACGGGGCAAACCCGGAACAAAACTTGTCCAACCTGTCGCCAATGTTGGACACAAACACCACGAAACCTATTGAAAGGAAAGTAAAAAAATGAGTAAGTGGCAGCCCGTAGGGGAGTCGAACCCCTCTTGCCTGGTTGAAAACCAGATGTCCTAACCGATAGACGAACGGGCCACTGCGGCGCTGAATAGGCGAGGTTGGCGCGTAGGGCAAGAGGGAATTTGCACCCTCAGCGGTCGATTCTTGCTGCCATGATGGCAATTGCTTCCTGATAGACGCTGGCGGCATTCCATTCCTTGATCACCGGGTAATTCGGCTCACCTTTTTGATAGCCTGCGCCGGCGCGCCAACCCTTTTGTGCCAGATAATTGGCAGTTGAGGCCAAAGCATCGGCCGAATCGTTGAGGTTGATCACCCCATCACCATTGCCATCGGCGCCGTAACGCAGGGCGTTCCCGGGCAAGAACTGAGTATGGCCCAATTCTCCATGTTTGGCCCCGATCGAGGCGGTTGTGATGACACCTCGGTCCACCAGTTCAAGTGCCGCAATCAGATGCGGTGTGAAGAAATCCGTGCGGCGGCAATCATAGGACAAGGTGGCTATGGCCGAAACCACATTGGTATCGCCCATAAATCCGCCAAAGCCGGTTTCCATGCCATGGATGGTCAGGACCACCCCGGCAGGGACGCCGTATCTTGCTTCAAGATCGGCGTAGAATCCGGGGCTCTTGGCCTTGCGGGCACGGCCCTGTTTCACGATTGTATCCGCCCCGCGCACCTTGAGGAATTTCTCGATCGTGTATTTGAAACTTTTCTGGTTGCGGTCGGCGGCGATGGTGGCCTTGGAATAACTGGCACCCTGAAGCGCCGCCAAGCCTTTGGGGCCAACGCCAGCGGCCTTGGCCTCGGCGGCGATCTGGGGCTTCCACGCTTCGAATTGGCCTCCGTCATTGCTGCAGGGGGCTGCATTGGCGGGCATGGAAAGCAGGGGCAGGATCAGGGCGGCAAGGCGAAGGGACAGCGACAAAATGTTTACTCCGGGCAAGATCTGCTTCCCACCATATTGCGAGGGCAGGTACTTGCAACCCCTGCTGTGGAACGGGGATTTCTTTCCCTGAGTGCCCCGCGCCACATCAAGCCAAGCCAGTGACCACAAGGATGGTTTGATCGGCAGGGCGCTCGGTGGCTATTGTGCCCTTTGCCCATGTCGGGTCTGTCTGCATATCAGGGGAGAAAGATCGACTGCATCCGCCAGAGTCCCGAAAGTTCGTTTTGCCAGGTACGCATGGCAGTTTCTCGTATGGCCGTGAACCCAGATCAAAGGATGTGAGTTCATTCCTTTCACGGGTGCGCCAAGCGGATTCCTTCGGTCACTTCTCATTCCACTGATCTTGAAAACAATGCGATGACTGCGCTTGATCTTCGAGAGGGGCAGGGCGCTGGTACACTCCGGGGGCGTTCTCTTGAGCTGCCGCCATTTGAATCCGGCCAGTTCCAACCCGTGAAAGTCGAGACCCGCCTTATGTAGCCTTGAATTGTTGTCCATCAAACCGGCAATATGCCGGTGGGCGTGTATGTGGAATGAGGCCAATATGAGCATTGACGCAAGATCGATCCTGATCACCGGGGCAGGCGGTGGCATTGGCCGCGCTACGGCGCGGGCCTTTTTGCAACAGGGATGGCGCGTGGCCCTGTTGGGGCGGCAGCGTGAGAGACTTGAGGAAACTGCGCAGGCAAACGAGGCATTGATCGTGGTGGCCGATGTGGGCAGACCCGAACAGGTGGATGCGGGATTTACGGCGGTGCAGGCGGGTTTTGGTCGGCTGGATGTGTTGTTCAACAACGCCGGTATCTTCGCCAAGCCTGCACCAATTGATGAAATCCCGGTGCAGGATTGGCTGGAGCTTTGCCAGACCAACATCACGGGCATGTTTTTGTGCGCGCGCGCGGCCTTTGGCATGATGCGGGCGCAATCGCCCCAAGGCGGGCGGATCATCAACAACGGCTCGGTTTCCGCCCATGTGCCGCGCCCCGGATCTGCCCCTTATACGATGTCGAAACACGCGGTTACCGGGCTGACCCGCAGTTTGGCGCTGGATGGGCGCGCGTTCAACATCGCTTGCGGGCAGATCGACATCGGCAATGCGTTGAGCGATATGACCTCTCGGTTTGGCCAGGGAGTGCCACAGGCGGATGGCCATATGGCCCCGGAACCGGTTTTTGGCACCGTTCATGCCGCCCAAGCGGTGCTGCATATGGCGCAACTGCCGCTGTCGGTGAATGTGCCCTTCATGACTCTGATGGCGCGCGACATGCCCTATATCGGGCGTGGCTAGGCGGCCTGTCTTGCACAAAAGAGATCATAGACCAGTGCCATGATCGCGCCAGCGCGCGCATCCGAAATGGAATAATGGATGGTCTTGCCATCACGTCTTGCTGCGACAAGGCCTTCCGAGCGCAGCCGGGCCAATTGCTGGCTGACCGCCGCCTGCCTTGCGCCCAGGCGCTCTTCCAGTTCGGTCACGGTTTTTTCACCCGACGACAAATGGCACAGAATCATCAGCCGGCCCTCATGCGACAAGGCCTTGAGAAAGGTGGCCGCCTCTGCTGCCTGCTGCGCCATTTCCTCGGGGGGCAGGGCTGCACAGCCTGTCTGCGGTGCTTGCACTTCGGCTCCTGACATCGACGCTCTCTCTCAACACATTCAAACATTCATATCATAACAAAACCTCGATGGCGAGAGTCTGGCCACTGGACTACGGGCGCTTGCCGGTTAGAGTGCGCAAATCTTTGTGAGGTCTGTCATGTCGGTTCGTCCAATTGCCTTTTCCGCCCCCGGCCGCTTTTGGCGCGGCAATCTGCACACGCATTCCACGCGGTCAGACGGTGTGCTTGATCCGGCCGAAGTCTGCCGCCGTTATCGTGCCGAAGGCTATGACTTCATGGCGTTGACGGATCATTTCCTGGGACTTTGGAACTATCCGGTCGTGGACACCGTGCCCTATCGCACCGATGATTTCACCACGCTTTCAGGTGCGGAATTGCATTCCGGGGCGATGCTGAACGGAGAGTTGTGGCACATTCTGGCCGTCGGTCTGCCCGCTGATTTCGCCCCCGGCAATGCACCGCATTTCACGCCTTTGCCTGATCAGGAAACCGGGCCCGAGATTGCAGCGCGGGCAGTTGCGGCGGGGGCTTTCGTGGCCATTGCACATCCGCAATGGTCGGGCCTGCGGCTGGAGGATGCCCGCAGCCTGACGGCGGCACATGCGGTGGAAATCTACAACCACGGCTGCGCCATGGGCTGTGACCGCCCGGATGGATTCGCCATCGCAGATCATCTGTTGTCCGAAGGCCGTAGGGTGTCACTGATCGCCACTGATGATGCACATTTCTCCGAGCCGGATCATTTTGGGGGATGGGTGATGGTGAAAGCGGCGGAAAACACACCAGAGGCACTGTTGGCGGCGCTGAAAGCAGGGGCGTTCTATTCGTCACAGGGGCCGCAATTGCATGATGTGCGGCTGGAGGGGAAAGCAGTGATTGTTGAAAGCTCGGCGGCGGCGTCGGTGGTGGTGATGGGGCAGGGCACCGCGGCCAAGGGGGTGCATGGCCATTCGATGACCCGCACCAAAGTGCCGCTGGAGCGGATGGAGGGCAGCCCGTGGTTGCGCGTGGCGGTGATTGACTCCGCAGGGAAACGCGCCTGGTCGAACCCGATCTGGCGTGAGGCCTGATCGGGATCGGTTCCTTGGTCCGGCCATCCGGGGGCTGGCCCCCGGACCCCCAGGATATTTCCAGACAGATGAAATCAGTTGCCCAGAATGCCCGGCAGCCGCAGATTGCAGTCTTTGGCGTGTTGAAGTGCAATATCATATCCTGCATCGGCATGGCGCATGACACCCGTGGCCGGATCATTCCACAGCACATTGTGCAGGCGACGCGCGGCGTCATCGGTGCCATCGGCGCAGATCACCATGCCGGAATGTTGCGAAAAGCCCATGCCAACGCCGCCGCCGTGGTGCAGCGACACCCAGGTGGCACCGCTGGCCGTGTTCAAGAGCGCGTTCAGCAACGGCCAATCAGACACCGCATCCGAGCCGTCTTTCATCGCCTCTGTTTCACGGTTGGGTGAGGCGACCGAACCGGAATCGAGGTGATCGCGCCCGATGACGATCGGAGCCTTGAGTTCACCCGAGCACACCATTTCGTTGAACATCAGGCCGGCCTTGTGGCGTTCGCCCAGACCAATCCAGCAGATCCGGGCGGGCAGGCCCTGAAAGGCGATACGCTCGGCGGCCATATCAAGCCAGCGGTGCAGGTGCTTGTTGTCGGGGAACAGCGTCTTCATCGCGGCATCGGTTTTGTAGATATCTTCGGGATCGCCCGAAAGGGCCACCCAACGAAACGGGCCGATGCCTTTGCAAAACAATGGCCGGATATAGGCGGGCACAAAGCCGGGGAAGGCGAAGGCGTTTTCAAGGCCTTCTTCTTTGGCAACCTGGCGGATGTTGTTGCCGTAATCCAGCGTTGGCACGCCGGCATTCCAGAAATCGACCATGGCTGCAACATGGATGCGCATTGAGGCACGGGCGGCTTTTTCCACCACCTTGGGGTTGGTTTCCTGCGTGGCGCGCCATTGTGCCACGCTCCAGCCTTGTGGCAGGTAGCCGTGCAGCGGATCATGCGCCGAGGTCTGATCGGTGACGATATCGGGGCGGTGACCGCCTGCTTTCATGCGGCGATAAAGTTCGGGAAACACATCGGCAGCATTGCCGACAAGTCCCACGGATTTCGCCTCGCCTGCCGCAGTCCACTGATCAATCAGCGCCAGCGCTTCATCCAATGTATGAGCTTTTGCATCCAGGTATCTGGTACGAATACGAAAATCGACGCGCGTCTCATCGCATTCAACGGCAAGACAGCAGGCCCCGGCCATCACGGCGGCAAGGGGTTGCGCGCCGCCCATGCCGCCCAGACCCCCGGTCAGCACCCAGCGCCCAGTCAGATTGCCATCATAGTGCTGACGGCCCGCCTCGGCAAAAGTCTCATAGGTGCCCTGCACGATGCCTTGGGTGCCGATGTAGATCCAGGAACCCGCCGTCATCTGGCCATACATCGCCAGACCTTTCTTGTCGAGTTCGTTGAAATGGTCCCAGGTCGCCCAATGCGGCACCAGATTGGAGTTGGCGATCAGCACGCGCGGCGCGTCCTTGTGGGTGCGAAACACGCCCACAGGTTTGCCCGACTGCACCAGCAGGGTTTCATCGTCGTTCAGGGTTTTCAGGGTGGCAACGATCTTGTCGAAATCCTCCCAGGTGCGGGCCGCGCGACCGATGCCGCCGTAGACCACCAGCTCATGCGGGTTTTCGGCCACATCGGGGTGCAGGTTGTTCATCAGCATCCGCATCGGTGCTTCGGTCAACCAGCTTTTGGCGGTGATCTCGCTGCCGGTGGCGGGGTAGACATCGCGCAGGTTATGTCGTTTGTTCATGGTCGCTCTCACAATTGCGGAAGGGTTACGGCGGCGGCTTGTGCCAAAGCGCCCGTGGTGATCATCTCGGCAGCGGCCAGCAGATCGGGGGCCATATAGCGATCATCGCCCAGACTGGCGACACGGCTGCGCAGCGCCGCGACCACTCCTTGCAACGGAAGCGAGGTGGTAAGCGGCGCACGGAACTCGATGCCCTGAGCGGCGCAAATCGCCTCGACACCAAGGATTACCGCAAGGTTCTCGTTCATCCGCCTCAAACGCCGGGCACCATGGGCGGCCATCGAGACGTGATCCTCTTGGTTGGCGCTAGTTGGGGTGGAATCGGTGACGGTGGGATGGGCCAGATGCTTGTTTTCGCTCATCAAAGCCGCGGTGGTGACTTCGGCGATCATCAGGCCCGAGTTCAGACCCGGACGCGGGGTAAGAAAGGCAGGAAGGTCGAAACTCAGCACCGGATCGACCATCAGCGCCACCCGACGCTGAGAGATTGCGCCTATTTCCGAAAGCGCCAGTGCGATCATATCGGCGGCAAAGCCCACGGGTTCGGCGTGGAAATTGCCCCCCGACACGATCAGGCCCGCCCCGGTCAGCACCAAGGGATTGTCGGTGGCGGCGTTGGCCTCGATCTCAAGGGTGTGGGCGGCCATGCGCAACACATCCATCGCGGCCCCGGTCACTTGCGGCTGGCAGCGGATGCAATAGGGGTCTTGCACGCGGGTATCGCCAATCCGATGGCTTTCACGGATCACTGAGCCATCAAGCAGCGCGCGCATCACTGCCGCCGCTTCGATCTGGCCCGCATGGCCGCGCAGGCTGTGGATTTCGGGTTGCAGAGGGGCGGTTGAACCCATGATCGCATCTGTCGAGAGCGCCGAGGTCACCAGCGCCGATTGTGCCGCCGTCCAGCCATCGAACAGGCCAGCCAGCGCGTAGGCGGTGGAAAACTGCGTGCCGTTGATCAGCGCAAGACCCTCTTTCGGCCCCAAGACAACCGGGCTTAGCCCGGCGGCCTTCAAGGCATCGGCCCCCGCCATCACCTTGCCCTGAAATTCCGCTTCGCCATGGCCGATCATCGCCGCCGTCATATGCGCCAGCGGGGCCAGATCACCCGAGGCGCCAACCGAGCCCTGGGCCGGAATAATGGGCGTGACACCTGCCGCCAGCATCGCTTCGATCAGTGCAATCACCTCCCAGCGCACACCGGATGCGCCCCGGCCAAGCGACAGCAGTTTCAGCGTCATCATCAGCCGGGCCACAGGGCGCGGCATCGGATCACCAACGCCGCAGCAATGCGACAAGATCAGGTTTCTTTGAAGTGTTGCAGTGTCTTGCGGCGCGATCTTGAGGCTGGCCAATTTGCCAAAGCCGGTGTTTACGCCGTAAACGGCTTCGGTTCCGGCGGCGGCCCTGGCGATGGCGGCGGCAGCACGGTCAACGCCCTCGCGGGCCGATGCGTGCAGGCTTGACGGCGATTCATGCCGGTAAATGCGCTCCAGTTGCGCCAGCTTGGTTTCACCGGGGGAGAGGATTTCAAGCGTCAAAGCGACCTCCAAAAATGCGGGCGTGAAGGGGCGTGGCCCCAATGCGGTAGGAAAGTTCGGCGGGGTGATTTGCGTCCCAAATGGCCAGATCGGCGCGCAGGCCGGGGGCAATCTTGCCGCGATCTTGCAGCCCAAGCGCGCGGGCGGCGTGGAGTGTGACACCTTGCAGGGCCTCAAGCGGTGTCATCCGAAACAGGGTGCAGGCCATGTTCATCGCCAAAGTCAGCGAAGTGATGGGTGATGAGCCGGGGTTGCAATCGGTGGCCACCGCCATCGGAACCCCGGCGGCGCGCAGGGCAGCAATCGGCGGACTTTGGGTTTCGCGCAGGGTATAAAAGGCACCAGGCAGGATCACCGCGACCGAACCGCTGGCAGCAAGGGCGGCAATACCATCCGGCCCCAGATATTCCAGATGATCGGCCGATAGTGCGCCAAAACGGGCGGCCAGCACGGCACCTTTCAGATCGGAAAGCTGTTCGGCATGCAGTTTGACCGGCAAATCCAATTCCGCTGCCACGGTGAAAACACGCTCGATTTCAGCAGGCGAAAAGGCGATGCCCTCACAAAATCCGTCCACCGCATCGACCAGCCCCTGGTCATGGGCCGCGCGCAAGGATGGGATCACAACAGCATCAATGTATTCCGCGGCCCGCCCCTTGAACTCGGGCGGCACCGCATGGGCGGCGAGGTGGGTGGTTATCACATGCACCGGGCGCGCTTGCGCCACCGCCCGCGCCACCCGCAGCATTTTCAGCTCATCGGCGATGGTCAGCCCATAGCCCGATTTGATTTCGATGGTGCCCGCCCCCCCGGCGATGATCTGATCAGCGCGTCCCAAAGCCTGCTGCAACAGATTGGCCTCATCGGCCGCCCTTGTGGCGGTGACTGTGGAAAGTATCCCGCCACCAGCGCGCGCCACATCTTCGTAACTGGCACCGTTCAGACGCATCTCGAATTCCGCCGCACGGTCGCCACCGAAAACGATATGGGTATGGCAATCAATCAGGGCAGGCGTGACCAGCCGACCGCCCAGATCGTGGACAGGCAGGGCTGCGAATTCGACGGGTAGGTCAGCAACTGGCCCGGCCCAGGCAATCGCATCGCCCCTAAGAGCAACTGCCGCGTTTTTGATCAGGCCGTAGCCATCAATCATCGTCGCCAGCGTTGTATTTGTCAGAAGAATCGTCATCGGACTTGCCTTATGTCTGCGCTTGTCGTTATTATGTCTGCACATATGACGGCGAGTCAAGTGAGGTTCAACATGGCAATCCTGCACGCAAAGACGGCTCTGTTGCCCGATGGCTGGGCGCATGAGGTTCAGGTGGTGCTGGCACAAGGGCGGATCGTGTCAGTTGTTGCAGGCGCGAAACCGGCGGGGCAGGTGGTGGATTGCTTGCTGCCAGCGATGGTGAACCTGCATTCGCACAGCTTTCAGCGCGCCATGGCGGGGATGACCGAAAGCCGTTTTGCCGGGAAAGACAGTTTTTGGTCCTGGCGCACCTTGATGTATCGCTTTCTGGACCGTTTGACGCCAGAGGATGTCGAGGCGATTGCCGCCATGGTCATGCTCGAGATGGCCGAGGCGGGGTATGCGGCGGTGGCCGAATTCCACTATCTGCACCACGCGCCGGGGGGCGGCACCTATGATGACCTGGCCGAAATGACAGGCCGGATTGCGGCGGCGGCGGCGGAAACCGGGTTGGGGTTGACCCATCTGCCGGTGCTTTATGAACGTGGCGGCTGTGATGGCCGGGCATTGACCACCGGTCAATTGCGGTTCGGCAATGACCCTGACCGGTATGAGGCGCTTTGGCAGGCGGCGGCCAAGTCGCTGAAACCCTTGCCGGCCGACACGATTTTGGGCGTTGCGCCTCATTCCTTGCGGGCGGCCTCGCCCGGAGGCATCCTCCGGCTTGCCGCCCTTGCGCCCGATACCCCGATTCACATCCATGTTGCCGAGCAATTGGCCGAAGTTGATGAGGTGCTGTCGCATACCGGCCAGCGCCCGGTCGAGTGGCTGCTGGCTCACCATGATCTGACCCCGCGCTGGTGCTTGATCCATGCCACCCAGATGGCCCCGCCGGAAACCCTTGCAATGGCCGCCAGCGGGGCTGTTGCCGGGCTGTGCCCGATCACCGAGGCCAATCTGGGCGACGGCATCTTTGACGGTGCGCGCTATGTCGGGGCAGGCGGGCATTTTGGGGTGGGGTCTGACAGCAATGTCAGGATTTCGCTGTCGGAAGAGCTGCGGTTGCTGGAATACTCGCAGCGCCTTGCCTTGAAAGGCCGCACCATTCTGGCCGAACCGGGGCGTTCTACCGGTCGCGTGCTGTATGAAGGTGCTTGCCGGGGCGGGGCCCTTGCAGGCGGGCGGCAATCAGGCCAGATTGCAGTGGGATCATGGGCCGATCTGATGGCGCTGGATTGTTCCGGCCCCGATCTTGGCCCAAGCCAAGGGGATCAGATTTTGGACACGTTCATCTTTGCCGGGGATGACCGCATGGTGCGTGAACTGTGGTCTGCTGGTCGCCATCTGATTCATCAGGGCCGCCATGCCAAGGCCGATGCGATCCGCGCGCGTTACGGCGCAGCAATGGCCCGGCTGCGGGCCGCACTATGACGGCGGGTAATCCCAAAGGCTGGGGCGAGATCCGGGTTGAAGTGCTGCGCCGCATCCGCGAACGCATCTGGCCACCCGGCGAGTTGATCCCGTCTGAGGAAGCGCTGGCCGTGGAATTTTGCTGCGCACGCGCCACTGTCAACCGGGCCTTGCGCGAATTGGCCGAAGCGGGGGTGCTGGAGCGGCGCCGCAAGGCCGGAACCCGTGTGACCGCGCTGCCGATCCGCAAGGCCACGCTGGATATTCCGGTGATTCGCCAAGAGGTTGAGGCGCGCGGTGAGGTTCACAGCTTTCGGCTGTTGCAACAGGTGACGGGCGCCCCGCCGGTGCCGGTCACCGCGCGGCTGGGCCTGCCTGCGGGGGCGAAATTGCTTTATGTCGAAACCCTGCATCTGGCCAATAACGCGCCCTTTGTTCATGAAACGCGCTGGCTGAACCCTGCGGCGATTGAGGCAGAACTGCCCAGCTTTGCCACGATCAGCGCCAACGAGTGGTTGGTGGCGCATGTCACTTATCATTCCGGCAATATTGCCTTTTCCGCAGCGCCCGCGCGCCCGCGTGAGGCGGCTGTTCTGGGGGTGAAGATGGGCACGGCCTTGTTCATCACCGAGCGCGAAACCTGGACAGCAACCGCGCCGATCACGCTTGTGCGGCTGGCCCATGTGCCGGGCTACAAAGTGCAAACCACGGTTTAGGACAGTTTGCTTGCCAATCGCCTTTGCACGATGCGCAACAATTTGCGGTGCAACGGATTCAAGCGGTGGCGCAGGTGCATTGCGGCAAAAGTCGGCTGGCGCAATAGAGGCGCATCGCTGACCAGCCGGAACCGTCCAGTTTCCAGCATGGCCGCCGCCGATCGTTGCAGCACATAGCCTGCCCCTCCCATTGCCCGCAACAGCGAGGCCACAGTGGCGCTTTGCCCGACGGACAGATTGGAAACCGTAAGTTGCGGCATCAACTCGCGTTGCATGGCGGCGAAAGCCGGCGAAAAATGGCCGAACACAAAGCTGCCGGGTGCCACTTCGGCCATCACCTCGGCGTCAGAGCTGATCATCACATAGGCCACATCGCCGACGGAATCGAAATGCAGATCGGGGTGAGGTTGCGGGCTGAACATCAGCGCGAAATCCAGCGCTCCGCTCAGAAGATCGGCGCTCATCTGGTTGGAATAATCCGGCTCGATGTAAAAGGCGGTATCGGGAAAGCTGCGGCGAAAATCGGCAATCCACTCGCCAATATGCTGGGCCGAAAGATCGTTCTGAATCCCCAGCCGTACCAGATGCGCCGCACGGTCCGGCACCTGAATCCGCCGACGGGCCTCATTCCATTCATGGCGCAGATAGCGCGCGTGTTGTTCAAACCGCTTGCCCTCGATTGTCAGATCGGTGCCCGCACGGGATCGGTTGAACAGCCGCGCCCCAAGGGCGGCTTCCAGCGCCTGCACCCGCGCCGATACGGTGGATTGCGTGATCGACAGCCGCTCGGCAGTGCGGTGAAAGCTGCGGCTTTCGACAAGGTCGAGAAAGGTTTCCAGAAGATCAATCTGCATGGCGCTCTCTGATCGGATTTTTCGATCAATAACCCGCTCTGGCCTGAATTGAAAGCCCGCTGCCTTCTGCCATACTGCTGCCCAAAGGCGGAGCATGTCATGTCAGAATTTCCAAAGTCGGCGCGGGTTGTCATTATCGGGGGCGGGGCGGTCGGGGCCTCATCGCTTTACCATCTGTGCAAGGCGGGCTGGACCGATTGCTTGCTGCTGGAAAAGAATGAGCTGACGGCGGGCAGCACCTGGCATGCGGCGGGTAACGTGCCGACCTTTTCGTCGTCCTGGTCAATAATGAACATGCAGCGCTATTCGGCGGAACTCTATCGCGGGCTTGGCGAAGCGGTGGATTATCCGATGAACTATTCCGTCACGGGTTCGGTGCGACTGGCCCATACCGAAGAACGGATGCAGGAATTTCGCCGCGTCGTGGGGATGGGGCGCTATCAGGGCATGGATTTGCAACTGCTGACGCCCGAGGAAACCCAGAAGGTCTATCCGTTCCTGGCAACCCATGATCTGAAAGGCGCACTTTATGATCCCTATGATGGGGATATTGACCCGGCGCAACTGACGCAGGCGCTTGCCAAGGGCGCGCGGCAGATGGGCGCACGGATCGAACGCTTTTGCCCGGCGACCGGTGTGCGCCGCGAAGGCGAGGAATG
Source organism: Cypionkella sp. (assembly GCA_018063485.1). Lineage (GTDB taxonomy): Bacteria > Pseudomonadota > Alphaproteobacteria > Rhodobacterales > Rhodobacteraceae > CBDUEF01. The sequence continues at coordinate 742 of JAGPBG010000013.1, read as the reverse complement.
GGTGGTGGAAACCCACAAAGGCGATATCCGCTGTGAAATCGTGGTGAATGCGGCGGGCTACTATGCCCGCGAGGTCGGCAAATGGTTTGGTCGCGACGTGCCGATGATGGTGATGAGCCATCAATATATGCTGTTTGATACCATCCCCGCAGTCGAGGCGCGCACCAGGGAGGTTGGGCACAAGCTGCCGCTGTTGCGCGATGTGGACAGCAGCTATTACCTGCGGCAGGAAAAGAACGGTTTCAACCTTGGCCCCTATGAGGGCAACTGCAAGGCGCATTGGATCTCCAAGGATGATCCCTTCCCCGAGGATTTCAGCTTTCAGCTCTTCCCCGATGATCTGGAGCGGCTGGAATGGCATATCAATGACGCCATGGCGCGGGTGCCGTTGCTGGAAACCGCCTCCCTGACCAAGGTGATCAACGGCCCGATCCCTTATACGCCCGACGGCAACCCACTGTTGGGGCCGATGCCGGGCGTGCCGAATGCGTTCGAGGCCTGCGTGTTCACCTTTGGCATTTGTCAGGCAGGCGGCGCAGGCAAGGTTCTGGCCGAATGGATCACCCAAGGTGCCACCGAATGGGACATGTGGTCTTGCGATCCGCGCCGCTTCACCGGCTTTGAGGATCAGGAATATTGCATCAAGAAGGGCATGGAGGTGTATGGCCACGAATACGCCATCCAGTTCCCGCATTTTGCCTGGCCCGAAGGGCGAGACAAGAAACTTTCCGCCGTCCACGAC
>JAGPBG010000273.1 GCA_018063485.1 Cypionkella sp. | reverse complement strand
CAAGCGCGCGCGCGGGAATTGCTGGAAACCGTGGGCATTGCGCCGCGCGCCGATCATCGTCCGGCAGCGCTATCGGGCGGTGAACAGCAGCGCGTGGCGTTTTGTCGGGCGCTGGCCAATCAGCCAAGGCTGTTGCTGGCCGATGAGCCAACCGGCAATCTTGATCCCGCGACCTCGGATCAAGTGTTTTCGGCCCTGATGAAGGTGGTGCGCGCGACCGGGCTTTCGGCGCTGATTGCCACCCATAACATGGCGTTGGCGGGCCGGATGGACCGGGTGGTTCGGCTGGATGCGGGCCGGGTGGTGTGACTGATCTGTATCAAGGCAATGGGCGGCAATTTGGCTAAGGTAACGCACAAGGGAGACGCGGATGGATCACCTCTGGAAAACACTGGCTGGCTTTGGCGCGGTTTTGGCACTGGCGGCCTGTCTGATGCCGGAAAAGCAAGCTGAGAATACCGGGCCGCAGGATTTCGCCGATTACTGTTCGGGCTGTCATGGGGTTTCGGGCAAGGGCGATGGCGAGCTGGCGGGTGCCCTGCGCCGCAAACCGGCGGATCTGACCAAGCTGTCACGCCGTCACAAGGGTGTCTTTCCCACGACGCGGGTGATGGCGCAGATCTGGGGATATACCGGCAAGAAGGGCACCGGCGTGATGCCAGATTTTGCCCCGCTGCTGGAAGGCGATCTGGTGCCCTATGACGGCGGTGACGGCATTGCCACGCCAACACCGATCCGGCTGGTGGAAATTGCCGAATATCTGAAATCCTTGCAACAGAAGTAGCGGTTTGCAGGGCGGGATTGGCGCTAGGCGATCTGTTTCAGCGCCAACCTTTGCGCACCCGCCCAATTGGTCCATTGCGCCATATTCTGCGGTGTCAGATATCTGGCCCGCATGCGTGCAACGGCTTCTTCGGCGGCAAGTTCCGCTGCGATCACCGACCGATTGCGCCGGAAATCGCGCAAAATCTCTCTGACCGGCCCAAGGTGGCGCTGGATACTGATGTCCTGGACCTCGTTGCGATTGGCGGCGCGGTGCCAACGCGAATGCAGGTGATAGCGGTTGGTGAAGCTCGACCCGATCCCATCACCCCGCACGTTTTTCAGCAAGAACAGATCTTGTGTGCGCACTGCATAATGGTTGATCACCGCCCCCTCCCAACCGAAATGCCGACGGCGGTTGATTTCCTGACCAAAGGCCATCCGGTGATCGGATGATCTCGGATCATGTAGCGCCCGTGGGTTCAACTCGCGACCCCGCGCATTGCACAAGGAAACCTGCGGGCTGCGCGGGTCTTTGGGCATGTGATCAATACCCGAGGCAAACATCTCGGGGCGGAACATGGTTTTGTGCATCGCCGAAAAATCATATTGCCGCGCTTCGCAAAGCGTCTGCCGCTCGGTCACCAGCCCGCCCTCCCAAGCGGTGATATGGCTGTCGCCAAACAGCCGCCAGGTGAAGGCCGCGGCGTCAAAGCCGTCGATATGGGCAAGCAGATCAGAGACTTGGCCATTGCCGTGATGAATGTTCAAAAACTCATCTGCATCGATGTGCAAGAGCCACTCGGCAGCGGCAAGCGCCGGATGGGCCAGCACTTTCAACACCCCGGCGCGTTGCGGGGCAAGGCCACCCAGATCATCGTTGCGGATGTGATAGACCGGAGCCAGCCGCGCCAGATGATCAAGAATGGCGTCGGTGCCGTCGGTGCAATTGTTGGTGCAGACAAAGACCTGATCAAAGCCAATGGCCAGATGATAAGCCACCCATTCGCTGACGAACATCGCCTCATTGCGCATGCAAGCCATCACAGCATTCGCCATGGTGCGCCCCCTTTTGCCTGTTACCCTCGGGGCGGTGTTTTTTTGCTCGACCTGCCCAAGGGGAATCTAAGCAAATTCGGGGAATCCGGGCAACGCCAGGGGTGGCGGGGGCGGAGATTGCTGGCAAAGTGTTGCCGAATTATCTTATATATTCCAGTGTCTTGCGGGGCAAAACTGAGCGGGTTTGTGCAAGGGAGTGGGGCTGCCAGCCAAATCAACACATCATATGGTTGGCATGGCGGGAATGTATGGAAATTGCAATGATATGAGTAAGAAGGACCACTTGATCCGTAATAATGTCGAAAACGGACAAGCGCTCATCGGCTCGCCTGTCCTTCAAACATCCAACTCCTCCACAAACCGCGCATTCTCTTGAATATACTGGAACCGCAGTTCGGGCTTCTTGCCCATCAACCGCTCTACCAGATCGCTGGTCAGGCCCGGCTCGTCCTCGTCGATGCTTACCCGGATCAGCTTGCGGGTGGCAGGGTTCATTGTGGTGTCTTTCAGGTCTTTGGCGTCCATCTCGCCCAGCCCCTTGAACCGTTGCACGTCAATTTTGCCCTTGCCGCCCAGCCCCTTGGCCAGCCATTTCTCCTTTTCGGCATCATCGGCGACATAGAGCCGTTTTGCGCCTTGGGTCAGCCGATACAAAGGTGGGCAGGCGAGATAGAGGTGCCCTTTGTCGATCAAGGGCCGCATCTGGGTGAAGAAAAACGTCATCAACAGGCTGGCGATGTGGGCTCCGTCCACATCGGCGTCGGTCATGATGATGATCTTGTCATAGCGCAGATCGTCAACTTTGAAGCGGGTGCCCATCTGCACGCCAAGCGCCTCACAAATATCACGAATTTCCGAATTGTCGTTCAGCTTGGCCGAAGCCGCGCCCAGCACGTTCAGGATTTTCCCCTTGAGCGGCAGCAGCGCCTGCGTTTCGCGGTTTCGCGCGCCCTTGGCCGAACCGCCAGCGCTATCGCCCTCGACGATGAACAACTCGGTATTGTCGCGCACCTTGGCCGAGCAATCGGTCAGTTTGCCCGGCAAGCGCAGCTTCTTGGTGGCCGTCTTGCGCTGGGTTTCCTTTTCCTGCTTGCGCTTCAGCCGTTCCTCGGCGCGCAGCACCAGAAAATCAATGATTGCCCCTGCCGATTTGGAATCGGACACCAGCCAGTTGTCGAAATGGTCGCGCACAGCGCCTTCGACCCAGCGGTTGGCTTCTTCGGTGGCAAGACGGTCCTTGGTCTGGCCGACGAATTGCGGCTCGCGGATGAAGACCGAGATCAGCGCACAGCCGCCCGTCAACATATCTTCGCGAGTGATCAACTCAGCCTTGCGGTTTTTCGACAACTCGCCATAAGCGCGGATGCCTTTCAGGATCGCGGACCAAAAGCCGAATTCATGCGTGCCGCCTTCGGGGGTGGGCACGGTGTTGCAATAGGATTGCAGAAAGCCGTCGCGGACGGGCGACCAGTTGATCGCCCATTCGACCGAGCCGGGGACTTGGTATTTTTCCTGAAACGATACTTTCCCGGCAAAGGGGCGGTCAGCGTAGGTGGTGGTTTTCTCCAGCGTGTCGGACAGGTAGTCGGCAAGGCCGCCGGGGAAGTGAAAGGTCGCCTCCATCGGCATGTCGCCATCCGGGATCGCCGATTTCCAGCGGATTTCAACGCCTGAAAAGAGGTAAGCCTTGGAGCGTACCATTTTCAAAAGGCGCGAAGGGCGGAATGTATGAGAGCCAAAAATGTCAGGATCGGGGTGGAAAGTCACCGAGGTGCCGCGCCGGTTGGGGGCGGCGCCGATTTTCTGGATCGGACCCAGGGGCCTGCCGCGTGAAAATTCCTGCGCGTAGAGTTCTTTGTTTTTGGCAACCTCGACATAGAGGCGATCGGAGAGCGCGTTAACCACGGATGAGCCGACCCCGTGCAAGCCACCCGAGGTTTCATAGGCCTTGCCGTTGAACTTGCCGCCCGAGTGCAGCGTGCAAAGGATCACCTCCAACGCGGATTTGTCTGGGAATTTCGGGTGCGGATCGACAGGGATGCCGCGCCCGTTGTCGCGTACGGTCAGAGAGCCATCGGCGTGCAACTCCACTTCGATCCGGTTGGCATGGCCAGCCACCGCCTCATCCATCGAGTTGTCGATGATTTCGGCGGCAAGGTGGTGGTAGGCGCGCTCGTCAATGCCGCCGATATACATGCCGGGGCGCAAACGAACGGCCTCCAACGGCTCCAGCACCTCGATGGACGAGGCGTCATAGGTCTGG
>JAGPBG010000272.1 GCA_018063485.1 Cypionkella sp. | reverse complement strand
AGCCCGGCCTGGCGCCGCGCAAGACGGAACGCGAGCGCGATGACCGCGCCACAGATCGCGGCACCAAGGCCAAGGTCGAAGACAGCCGCCGCGCTGGCAAGCTGACGCTGAATGATGCGCTGGCTGGTGAAGGCGGGCGTACGCGCAGCCTTGCCGCGATGAAGCGCAAACAGGAAAAAGCCCGCCAAAAGGCGATGGGCTTTGGCCAGAAGCCTGAAAAGCAGGTGCGTGATGTGCAATTGCCCGAGACCATCGTGGTTTCGGAATTGGCCAACCGCATGGCTGAACGCGCCGGAGACGTTGTTAAATCGCTCATGAAAATGGGCATGATGGTGACGATGAATGAAGCAATCGACGCCGATACCGCAGAACTTGTGATCGAAGAATTCGGCCACAAAGCGGTGCGGGTTTCGGATGCTGATGTGGAGCAAGTAATCGACGCGGTGAAGGATGAACCCGCCGATCTGATCACGCGTCCGCCGATTGTCACGATCATGGGCCATGTCGACCACGGCAAAACATCGCTTCTGGATGCGATCCGCAAGGCCAATGTGGTTTCTGGCGAGGCGGGTGGGATCACGCAGCATATCGGTGCCTATCAGGTGACAACCGAAAAGGGCGCGGTGCTGACTTTCCTGGACACCCCCGGCCACGCGGCTTTTACCTCGATGCGCTCGCGCGGGGCTCAGGTGACGGATATTGTGGTGCTGGTGGTGGCTGCCGATGATGCGGTGATGCCGCAGACCATTGAGGCGATTGCCCATGCCAAGGCCGCCAAGGTGCCGATGATTGTTGCCATCAACAAGATGGACAAGCACGGCGCGAATGCGACCAAGGTGCGGACCGATCTTTTGCAGCACGAGGTGGTTGTCGAAGCTATGTCGGGCGATGTGCAGGACGTAGAGGTTTCAGCGAAATCCGGCATGGGTATTGATGCGCTGCTTGAAGCCATCGCTTTGCAGGCGGAAATCCTGGAATTGAAAGCCAACCCGAAGCGCGCAGCGCAGGGTGCGGTAATCGAGGCCAAGCTTGACGTTGGCCGCGGCCCGATTGCGACAGTGCTGTTGCAGAACGGTACGCTGCACAAGGGCGACATCTTTGTTGTCGGTGAGCAGTGGGGCAAGGTGCGCGCCCTGATCAATGACAAGGGCGAGCGCATTGATCAGGCTGGGCCGTCGGTTCCGGTTGAGGTTCTGGGCCTTTCCGGCACACCATCGGCCGGTGATACGCTGAACGTGGTGGAAACCGAGGCGCAGGCGCGTGAAATTGCCAGCTATCGCGAGAAGGTTACCAAGGACAAGCGCGCCGCTCTGGGTGCCGCAACCACACTAGAGCAGCTTATGGCGAAAGCCAAAGCCGATCAGGATGTGGCCGAACTGCCGGTACTGGTAAAGGCCGATGTGCAAGGTTCCGCCGAGGCCATTGTGCAGGCCTTGGAAAAGGTCGGCAACGACGAGGTGCGCGTGCGCGTGCTGTCCTATGGCGTGGGCGCTATCACCGATACCGATGTGTCCCTGGCCGAGGCCAGCAAATGTCCGATCATCGGTTTCAACGTGCGCGCCAATGCGTCGGCGCGGACGTCGGCGCATCAGAAGGGGGTCGAGATCCGCTATTACTCGATCATCTACGATCTGATCGACGATATCAAAGCTGCCGCTTCGGGTCTGTTGAAAGCCGAGATTCGTGAAACCTTCATTGGCTATGCCCAGATCAAGGAAGTGTTCAAGGTTACCGGTATTGGTCAGGTCGCGGGTTGTATCGTCACCGAAGGCGTCGCGCGACGTTCGGCTGGTGTGCGCCTGCTGCGCGATAACGTGGTGATCCATGAAGGCACGCTGAAAACGCTGAAACGCTACAAGGATGAAGTGAAAGAAGTCATCTCTGGTCAGGAATGCGGTATGGCGTTTGAGCGCTATGACGATATTCGCCAAGGCGATGTCATTGAAATCTTTGAGCGTGAAGAGATTCAGCGCAAGCTGGCATAAGGTCGGCACTCACGAAATGACAAAGGCCGGGGGCAAACCCGGCCTTTTGTCTTGATTTGGCCTGCTGGATCAAGCCGCGGCTTTTACCGCAGTCACCGGATAGCCGACAAAGGTCTTATCATCGACCTTGATCATGATCTTGCCATCGGCAAGCTGTCCAACCAAGAGCCCCTGAATCGAGACACAACTTCCAATAGTGATCGTCCGCAGCATACCAATCCCCCAATCGGTCTATTTGAAATCAATTTAGCGGTTGATTCGTTAAAAAACCACCACAATTTTGACACATTTGACCTTGTAAGGGGAAAATTGGGGATTTTACAACCAGTCGCGCAAAATCGGGATCAAGGGAAGGTCTGCGGGCGGCATCGGATAGTCTCTCAAGTGCTGAGGGCGCACCCAGGCAAGGGTCTGGCCTTCTTGTGCCACGGCAATCCCCTGCCAGCGGCGGCAGGCGAACAGCGGCATCAGCAGGTGGAAATCCTCATAGCTGTGGCTGGCGAAACTCAGCGGGGCAAGGCAGGATTGCCACGTATCAATGCCAAGCTCTTCTTTCAATTCACGGATCAGCGCAGCCTCCGGGGTTTCGCCCGGCTCCACCTTGCCGCCCGGAAACTCCCAAAGCCCGGCCAGTGATTTCCCAGGCGGACGCTGGGCCAAAAGCACCCGCCCTTCGACGTCAATCAAGGCAACTGCCGAAACCAGCAGTGTTTTCATGATCGGTAATCAGCGTTGATTTCGATATAGCGATTGGTCAGATCGCAGGTCCAGACGGTATGGGCGGCGCGACCAAGCCCCAGATCAACGCGGATCAGAAGCTCGGGGTTTTTCATATAGGCGGCGCAAGCGTCTTCGCTGAATTTCGGGCTGCGCCAACCCTTTTCGGCTACCAGATTCTCACCAAAATGAATGGTCAGACGGTCGCGGTCGGCCTCGGCACCTGATTTTCCAATCGCCATAACGATGCGGCCCCAATTCGGATCTTCGCCGGCCAAAGCCGTTTTTACCAGCGGCGAATTGGCGATAGACAGGGCGACTTTCTGGGCATCCTGGCCGTCTCTAGCCCCTGACACCCGCACTTCGACGAATTTCGTTGCCCCTTCGCCATCGCGCACCACCTGATGCGCAAGGTTCAGCATCACCGAACGCAGCGCCGCTTCAAATGCCTTCAGCACCGCCCCACGAGGCTGTTCAGCGGCGGATTTGCCGGTGGCCGCAACCAGCAGCGTATCCGAGGTCGAGGTGTCACTATCCACCGTAATCGCGTTGAAGGTGTTGCCGACATGGCGCGAGATCATTTTTTGCAACGCCTTGGCGGGGAGTTTGGCATCGGTGAAGATATAGACCAGCATCGTGGCCATATCCGGCGCGATCATCCCCGAGCCCTTGGCGATGCCAGCAATCTGGATCAAACCGCCCTCGCCCTGCACGGTGGCTTCGGCACCTTTAGGGAAAGTGTCGGTGGTCATCATGGCCTCGGCGGCCATTTCAATGCCATCTTCGCTTAGATCAGCCAGCAGCGCCGGGATTTGCGCCGTGATCTTTCCATAGGGCAGCGGCTCGCCAATCACCCCGGTCGAGGACGAAAACACCCGGCTGGCGGGAAGGCCCAAAGCCGTCGCCACGCCAGAGGTGACGGCGGCAACGGCCTTGTCACCAACTTTGCCGGTAAAGGCGTTCGAATTGCCCGAATTCACGATGATGGCCGCTCCGGCACCCGAAGGCACCTTTAGGGCCAGTTTTTCCTGACAATCGCGCACGCAGCCCGACCGGGTTGACGATTTTGTAAATGCACCGGCCAATGTGGTGCCGGGCGCAAGCCGGATCAGCATCACATCCTTGCGGTTTTGATAGCGCACTCCGGCTTCAACCGCTGCGAACTCTACCCCGGCGATGGGTTGCAGGTTGGGAAAGGCGGCAGGGGCAAGCGGCGAGACGGGTTTGGTGGCCTTGCGCACGGCCTCGGCAACATTGGCAACGGTGTCGCCAATATCCGCCCGAACCGACTTCAGCTTTTTCTTCAAAGCCTTTGCTTTGGCCTTCCAATCCGTCTTTGCCATCTTGTCCCCCAGCGGTGTTCAGTTGTCGATCAGAGTAGTGTCGGCCAGCAGC
>JAGPBG010000271.1 GCA_018063485.1 Cypionkella sp. | reverse complement strand
CCGGTCGCATCTTCACGCACCTCGTCCCAGATGCCGATTGGCTGGGCCGGATCATGCTGCCAGAGCATTTTCACCCCTCGCCCCGCCGCTGACAGACGTTTCAGGCTGGCGGCATAGGCACCCTTTTGCACCACATCGCCGCCCTGATCGCGCAGACCGAACAGGCTGGCATAGCCCGACACACTCAGGCCATCCGTCACCACCAAGCCCGCCTCGGGCAGGGCGTATTTGCGTTCCGGTGCGTGTTTGTCCATCTTCCACCTCATTTCATTGCCGCCGCAAGCAGCGCCTCGGCCATCTGAGCCAACAGAAAGGCCGCCACGCCAAATACTCCCAGCCAAATGCGCTTTTCCAACCGCTCCAGCACCGCATCAATCTGGCCCAAACGATATTCAAGCCCCGCCCAACGCTCTTCGGCCACGCGCTCATTGGCCTCAATCCGTGCCGCCGCCGCATCGAAACTGTCGTAAAGAAACCGTGATCCCTCACCGGGTTTTCTGGGGCTCATAGCCCCTCCGCAAGTGGCGGCAGACCCAGAATCGCGCGCTTTTCAGCGGGCGTCAGGAATTCAGCCGCCCCCACACGCGCCCATTGCTGATCGCGTTCATCCGAAAGCGCTGGCACCTGATCCAGATCGGGGCGCAGTTCCACCAGTTCTCCGGTGAATCCCGACAACCAATGCGACAGCCCCGCCGTCACCCGCGTCACCAGGGGCAACACCGTCAGGCGGAAAAACGCGCGGTTGGCCTCTTGATAATTGGCGTAGGTCGCATCGCCCCGGATCCCCATCAGCATTGGCGGTACGCCAAAGGCGATGGCAATCTCACGCCCGGCGGCCTCTTTGGTCTGGTGAAACTCCATATCCGCAGGTGAAAAGCCCATCGGTTTCCAATCAAGCCCGCCTTCCAGCAACATCGGGCGGCCTGCGTTGCGCGCGCCTTGATGATGCGCCTCCATCTCGCCCAACAGCCGATCATACTGATCCGAACTCAGTTGCGACTGCCCATCGGCTCCTTTGAAAATGATCGCCCCCGAAGGCCGCGCGGCATTGTCCAAGAGCGCCTTGGACCAACTGGAGGCAGACCCATGCACATCAATCGCCACCGCCGCCGCCTGCAGGGGCGACAGGCCATAATGATCATCCGACGGATGAAAAGTCTTAATGTGGCAAATCGGTTGATGCTCTTCCGACATCGCAAAGCGATGGGTGCGCGCGCCCACGGTATAGTCATAGGCCATCGGCCAGCCATCCGCGCCCGGCACCACCGCCATACGGTCGGACCGCAGCACATGCAGTTCTGCGGGCAATTGCGTCAGCCCCGGCACCGCCTCGACATAGGCATTGCCCGACAACAGGAGATGACCGTAAATCGCCTCGAACAACTCGGCCCGGCCTTGTGCGCCATTGGGGCGGCGAATCAGCCCCAGAACCGGGTGCTGATCATAGCGCCGTTCGTGGTCTTGCAAGATCAGCGGTAGCGCGGCTGCCGCTTCGGCAATCATCTTGACGGCGCGAAACCCCACCGGATTGCCTTGAAACCCCGAGCGGGCCAGCGAGACCACATCGCGCGCACTCCAGGCCACCCGGCCCGAATTGCCCCAGGCCACCACACGCCCCACCGCACTTGCCTTCTTTTCCGGCACCACCTCGGGTTTGGATTTGAGAAAGTCGAACACCATTGGCAAAGCCCCCTATCCCGCGTCTCGCCGGGGGTGGGTCTTGATCCCTGCCCCCGGCGCGTCTGCCAATCGTTTTAATGAAGAACTCTTTAAGAACTCTCAGCCCAGCGTACGCACCTGCGGGCGCTGATATTTTTCCGCCGGATCAACGATCAGATCGGTCAGCGCCCAGACCAGAGCATCCACCCGATCCGGGCTGCCACGCCCCAGATAACCCTGGGCTGTCATCTGGCACATCTGTTCTTCAAGCTGGGTAAGCCCACGCAGATGGCTGACGCGGCCCTGCTCATAAAGCGCCGACACCGGTTCTGCGCGTAGCGCCTTGCCACGCGTGGCCCTGACGGCGCGGTATGGCACCAATGGATCAATCTGGCGGATCACCCCTTCCACCAGATCACCGCCCTGATTGACCTCGGCCACCAACCGATCCGCTCCATGCCGCATCATAGCCGCAATCGCTGCTTGCGCCCATTGCTGCGGTGTGGCCCCGCGCAGCGAGGCATCCTCCAGCACCACGGCATGCCAATCTTGCGGTGGGCCGTCGGTCACCGCCCCCACCACCACAATTCCACATTCATCTGATCCACCATGCGCAGTCACCGGCGGGTCCACCGCCACCACGATCCTTTGCAAGCGCGGCGCCGCGTCGATACGCGCCTTTTCCAAAGTAAGCGCCGACCACAGCGCACCCTCGGCATCTTCGATCAACAAGCCCTGCAATTCCTGCGCCCCAAGCCGGGTGCCTTGATAACGCGCCGTCACCTCTTGCAGGAATGACGCCGCAAGATAGGCGCGGTTGGCATCGGTCGGGGCCTGTGTCACCACGGTTGAGGGGTTCTTGAGGATGGATTTCAGCACCCCTACATTCTGCGGTGTGGTTGTTACCACCTGCCGCGGATTGCTGCCCAGCCGCAGACCAAACTGCAACTGATCCCAGGTTGCAGCACCCTTTTTCCACTTGGCCAACTCATCGACCCAGGCCGCATCAAACTGTGGCCCGCGCAAACTGTCTGGCTCATGCGCCGAAAACACCTGTGCCTGCGCACCATTGGGCCAGATCAGCCGCTTTTTGCTGACCTCCCAGATCGGGCGACGATCGGGCGGCGAGCAGGCCAAAATCCCGCTATCGCCCAAGATCATCACATCGCGCACCTGATCCAGGGTCTCGCCCACCAAAGCCACCCGCCGGGCCCGCCCCGGATCAAGCGGCCCAGCACCTTCAACCTCGGCACGCACCCATTCGGCCCCGGCGCGGGTTTTGCCCGCCCCGCGCCCGCCCATGATCACCCAGGTTTTCCACGCCCCATCCGGCGGCAATTGATGCGCCAAGGCCCAGAACTCGAACATCCAGGGCAGGGCCAGCAGGGCGTTCTCGCTCAGCCCTCCCAGAAATTCCTCAACCTGTCGCGGCGTCGCGCAGGCGAGCCAATCGGCGCCCGATCTCATCGCGCGCGGCCCCCATGTCGAGCGGTCCGGCTCCGACATCCCCGGTAACTTGCTTGCGGAATTTATCAACTTTCGCCCTTTCTTCCATGACCAGATAGAACGCAGCCTTCAGATCGCGCACTGCCGCATTGGCAAGTTTCACGTTCTCGAAAGCCCCGGACTTGATCAGGGTCATCACCCGGATCAGATCTTGCGCGGCATCTGTGTAAAGTTCCTCGGTTGCTGCCAGCAAATCGACCGGCAGCTCTTCTCCAGTGGAGAAATTCATGTTCATTGTTGCTCGACCCGCTTTCTCATGCCTCTGCACGAGCGAAATGAAAAAGCGGCCGCGGGGTTACCCCCGAGCCGCTGCCCATTTCTCCTAGCCTGGTATTTCTATCCTAAATAGCGTTCGGAGTCAAGATGCAACCATAGCGCGATTTGTGGCTAGTTGCCCTGCACTCCGCCGGTTCCGGCATCCTGCCCCTGCGCCGCCTCAAGTGCACGCCATTTTGCTACATTGTCGTTATGCTCGGCCAAAGTGGTGGCAAAGGCATGTCCACCCGAGCCATCCGCCACAAAATACAGGTATTCGGTGGTATCGGGGTTCAAGGCCGCCTCGATGCTCAGCTTGCCGGGATTGGCAATCGGCGTCGGCGGCAATCCGTCAATCACATAGGTATTATAGGGGGTTATGCGCCGCAGCTCGCTTTGACGCAAGCCCCGCCCCAGCACGCCCTCGCCCTTTGTCACTCCGTAAATGACTGTCGGATCGGTTTGCAGCTTCATGCTCTTGGCCAACCGGTTGATAAACACGCTTGCCACCTGCTTGCGCTCTTCGGGGATGCCGGTTTCCTTTTCCACGATCGAAGCCATGATCAGCGCCTCTTCGGGGGTCTTATAGGGCAGGCCCTCGGCACGCGCGGCCCATAGATCAGCCAGAATGATGGTTTGACGCTTGCCCATCTCGGCCAAGAGCCCCGCACGGTCTGCACC
>JAGPBG010000270.1 GCA_018063485.1 Cypionkella sp. | reverse complement strand
GGTCAACAGGGTTGCGGCAGATGCCACCGTCAGCCGATTGGTCGCATCCGCTGTGGTTGAAATCCCCAATTGCGCCACGCTAAGCGGGCTGTCGGCCGAAGTTGCCCATTGCGTGCCATCAAATATTGCGATGGCCTCTTCGGCGGCGATCCAGGCCCGCCAGCCTGGCAAGGGCGCAAAAAAGCTCCAGCCGCCCTGTGCAAAGAGTGCGATCTCCCCGTCATGGCCAGCCCAGGCCCCACTCGCCCCCACAGCGGCAATATGGCGTTCACCCTCGGCAGGCGATAGCGGTGGCGTTGCCAGGCTGCGATCTTGCACCGCCAATTGCACCATGACATCGAGAAGCCGCAGCGCTTCGTTGTGGGTCACATGTTTTTGGGCCTGGGCCGGCAGGATCAGCGGCAGTGACAGGATCGTCGAGTCGTCGGGCATCTGGAACCTCCGAAATAGGCATGGAGGCAGACCCTAGGCACATGGCCTTAACACCGCGTCGTTAAAGCGCGCGCACCGCCGCCTTGGATCGCAACGGCGTGCGACGTCGTTCCAGCCATGTCACCGCGCTGATTGCCGCGATGATCATGCCGCCACCCAGCAACACATAGCCATCCACCGGCTCGGCAAAGACCAGGGCCCCCAGAGCAGTGGCCCAGACCAGTTGCAGGAAGGTGACCGGCTGCGTCACCGCCATCGGCGCCACTTTGAAGGCGCGCGTCATCAGATAGTGCCCCATCGTCGCCAAGCCCGCCACCACCGCGAGCCACCCGGCCTGAGACAGCGAGAATGGCTTCCAATCCATTGCCGCCAAAGGCGCCAGTCCGATCGTTACCGAAAGCGTCATCATCGCCACCACCAAAGTCGCTGGTGCCCGCTCGGACAGTTTCTTGGCAAATATATAGCTTACAGCAAAGCCCATTGCCGCTGCGATCTGGCTCAGATGCCCAAGTTGCAACGCTTGCACCCCCGGACGCAACACAACCAGTGCCCCGCAGAGGGCCACTGCCACCGCCGCAATCCGCGCCCGGCTCAGCCCCTCGCCCAGCAACACCGCCCCGGCCACCATCAAGATCACCGGGCTGAGATAGCCAATCGCCGTCACCTGCGCGACCGGGATCCGCGCCATCGCATAAAACCACAGCACCACCGCCACCGTATGCACCACGCCCCGCCCAAGGAACAACTTCGCCGTGCCCGCAGGCAAGCCCTGGCGCAGCATCCCCGGCAAGAATGGCAACACCATCAAAAGCCCGAAGAAATAGCGCAAGAATGCCGATTGCGCCGCCGGCAGATCAGTGCCCAGGGCCCGCACGATCCCCTGAACCCCGACAAATGACAGGCCCGAGGCCAGCATCCACAACACGCCCTCAAGCGGTTTGCCAAGGTCTTTGTGTGCGGGGGGGGCAACGCGGGGAGGAGGAATCGACATCCGCCATCCAAACCCCGGCTAGCCGCCAAAGGCAAGCCCTGCCGCAATCGCCCACATGGTCGCCCCCACAATCACCTCAAGCACCACCCAGGCCTGCGGGCGCGCGAAGATCGGCGCCAGAAACCGCGCACCATAGCCCAAGCTGGCAAAAAAACAAAAACTCGCCGCCGCCGCCGCCAGACCAAAGGCCAGACGGTGAGGCGCATATTGCGCCGAGATTGATCCAAGCAGCACCACCGTATCCAGATAGACATGCGGATTGGCCCAAGTCAGCACCAGACAGGTGGTCACCACCGCGCGCAAACTGGCCCCCTGCCCGGCCACTGGCCGCAACGCCTCGCCGCCCTTGAGGGCCGCCCGAAACCGCAACCCGCCATAGACCAGCAAAAACGCCACCCCGCCCCAACGCATCGCCTCGCCAATCCACGGAACTTGTGCCGACATCAGGCCAAAGCCCGTCACCCCGGCGGTGATCAACAGCGCATCCGAGGCCGCACAGACCAGCACCACCGCCCCCACATGCTCGCGCCGCAAGCCTTGGCGCAGCACAAAGGCATTCTGCGCCCCGATCGCGAGGATCAATGACAATGACACCAGAAAACCGTGAAACGCTGCTTCAAACATCCGCCAAATCCCGCTCGCCCATTCCTGCCCCCCACAAACCAGAAAGGCCGCGGCGCAGCGCCCCGGCCTTCCCTCCTGACCTTGACTCTGATCTTTATTCCAACTGCGCCGCAACCTCGTCGCTCATGTCGAAATTATGGGTGACGGTCTGCACATCGTCATCCTCTTCCAGCATGTCGATCAGCCGCATCAGCTTTTGCGCCGTCTCCAGATCAACCTCGGTCAACACTTGTGCCTTCCAGATCAGCTTGGTTTCCAGCGACTCGCCCAGCGCCTTTTCCAGCGCATCAGACACATGGTTCAGCGCCTCAACCGAGCAATAAATCCAATGGCCCTCGTCATCGGACTCCACATCATCCGCGCCCGCGTCCAAGGCCGCCATCATCACATCATCGGCCGAGCCAGCCGAGGCGGGATAAGACACCTCACCCAAACGGTCAAAACCGTGGCTGACCGATCCGGTTTGCCCCATGTTGCCACCGCATTTGACAAAATAGCTGCGCACAGCCGAAGCGGTGCGATTCAGGTTATCGGTCATCGCCTCAACCATAATGGCAATGCCATTGGCACCATAGCCTTCATAGCGGATTTCCGTGTAATCCGCGCCGTCACCCATCTGGCTTTTCTTGATGGCGCGATCAATCACGTCCTTGGGCATCGACACCGCCTTGGCGGCCTTCACGGCCAGACGCAAACGCGGGTTCATGTCCACATCGGGCATGCCCATCTTGGCGGCAACGGTGATTTCCTTCGCCAGCTTGGAAAACATCTTCGAGCGCAGCTTGTCCTGCTTGCCCTTGCGATGCTGAATGTTCGCCCATTTCGAATGGCCTGCCATGACCCTGCTCCACTGCCTGTCTTGGGGTGTTGGCGTCCTGTTACACCAGCGCGGGGGCGTCCCGCAACCCCAAGCTAATTGCGGCTTCCCGGCAGCAAAGGCAGGGGTGAAACAAAGCGGCTGACCCGGCCCGAGGCTTCGGTCACCACAATCTCCGCCATCGGAGGCTGTGAGGCCCCGGCCTGCAACGCCCCCAAGATCTCTTCGGTTGCCTTGCGCAACGGATTGGGGTTGGCCTCGGGTATCACTTGATAGCTCAGCGCGCAGGGCTGCAACGTGCCCGCTCCGCCCTCAGCCACCCAATTGGCAGCACAGGTGCTGCCGTTCGTCAGCGTCACCACCAACCGATCAGCCGACAACCGCGCGGTATCGGGCCGCGCGGTCATTGACAGCGGCGCACAAGCACTTGCAGCCAATCCAAAAGCCAAAACAATCCTGCGCATCTCGCCCCCATTTTTCAAAAATCATACAACAGCGGCATGGCTATCGTCACCACAACCGCCGAAATGATATTCATCGGCACCCCAAAACGCAGAAAATCGCTGAACCGATAGCCACCGGGGCCGTAAACCAATGTGTTGGTCTGATAGCCGATCGGAGTGGCAAAAGACGCCGAGGCCCCGATCATCACCACCACCACCAAAGGCCGTGGGTCAACCCCCAAGGTCTGCGCCAACGCAATCACCACCGGCGTTACGATCACCGCCACCGCATTGTTCGACACGATCTCGGTCAAGAACGAGGTCATGGCATAAACCGCAAACACCAGAACATAGGGCGAAAGTCCGGCCATATGGGGCGCGATCCAACCCACCACCATCTCAACCGCCCCTGAATGCTCCAGACCGGCACCAACCCCCAACATGCCAAACAACATTGCCATCAACTGCCCGTCGACCGATTCCATCGCCTCATCGGCATCAATGCAACGGGTCAGCAACACAATCCCCACGCCGACAAAGGCAAGATACTGAATCTGCGCCACATTCATCGCCGCAAGCACCACCACCGCCACCAGCACCGCCACCACTATCGGCGCATGACGGCGCCGATAGGCGCGCTGGCTTGGCCGCGTCACCTCCACCATCTCCATATCGGTCGCCAGCCGCTGAATATCGGCCATCGCGCCTTCCAGCAGCAACGTATCGCCCACCTGCACCACCAGATCGTCCAACTGCCGCCCGATGTTCTGGTTGCACCGATGCACCGCCAACGGATAAAC
>JAGPBG010000269.1 GCA_018063485.1 Cypionkella sp. | reverse complement strand
CGCTCGGGCGCTGGCGGCTCCACCGGAGACATCGGCACCCATGCGTTCAACCTTGCCAATTTCGTTTCGGGCCTGACGCTATGCGAACTTGCCGCCGATCTTCAGGCCTTTGTCGCCGGGCGGCGGTTGGATGATAACGGCCATGTGTTGCTGCGCTACACCTCAGGCGCGCGCGGTATGCTGTGGTGCAGCCAGGTGGCGGCAGGCTGCGAAAATGCGCTGCGGCTGCGGATTTACGGCACCAAGGCCGGGATCGAATGGGCGCAGGAGGATCCGAATTACCTTTGGGTCACCCCGCTTGGCGCACCGCGCATCCGCATCACACGGGGCGGTGCCGGCGCAGGCGAGGCCGCCGCCCGCCTCAGCCGCATCCCCCCCGGCCATCCCGAGGGTTATCTCGAAGGTTTCGCCAATATCTACACCGAAGCCGCCCGCGCCATCATCGCACAGCGTGACGGCACAACGCTTGATGCCGCCGTCACTTTCCCCGGCTTGAAAGAAGGCCTCGAAGGCGTCGCCTTTGTCGATGCCTGCGTGCGCTCGTCAGCGCGCAACGCGGCTTGGGTGAAACTCAACCTGTAAAGCGAAGCCGGTTCCGCTGGCCTGCCAGCCAAAACAATGTCAGCAGTGTCGGCGCATTGCCGATCTCGCCACTGGCGGCCATTGCCATCGCTTCCTCAAAGGCGATCAGATGGCCGCGAATATCTTCGGCCTCACCAGCCAGACCAAAAACGCCCTCCACCCCATCGGGCAGCTCGCACAGACCCACATAGGAATAGAGACATTCCGCCGAAATCCCCGGCGACGGATAATAGCGCGCCACTGGCAACAGCACGCCCAACTGCAAGCCCGCCTCTTCCACCGCCTCTCTTCGTGCGGCATCCTCCACCGCTTCATCCGCGTCAATCCGCCCGGCAATCGCCTCGAACTGCCAGGGATTCACATCGCCGCGCGCCAGCGGCCCGGCACGAAACTGCTCGATCAACAACACAAGGTCGCGCGCAGCATCATAAGGCAACACCGTCACCGCATCGACAGACACAAACGCCGCCCGCCGGACCGAGGGGCTAAACGACCCATCAAACCGCCGATACCGCAGATCATATTCCTGCACCGAAAAGAATGCGCGATAGGCCTCGGCCGCAGCCTCGATCTGCACATCGCCCTCACCCGGATCAAAGCCGCGCGTCACCCGCCGCACCGCAGCCCGCGCCGCTACCGAGCGCAGCGCCGCCTCATCGTCAAACCCTGCCATCGCGCAAACCTAGCTCCACCGCCGGCTCACCCATTCGGCGATCACCCCGCCAAGGATCCCCCCCACCACCAAGGCAATTGGCGTCGCCGGAGCCGCCAGCAGCGCCCCGTAGACCAGCATTTCGCTAAAAACGCCCTGAACCGCCTCCATCGGCCCGTCATACATCATCCGCATCGACTTGCGGATCATCGTCACCGAGCCAAAGATCAGCAGCACCCAAAACAGAATGGTGACAGAGGTGCGCAACCCCGACCCAATTGCGTCGCTATAACCCCTGCCCGCCACCCGCCCCATCACAAACCATCCAGACAACAGCCCGACAACCGTTGAAACCTCGCGGAAATATTTGATCGAAGATCCTTCCGGCAACAGCGGAATATAAAGCTGGGCGGCGATCAGGGCAACGATGGCAAACACCGCCGCTGCTGAAAGCTTCGCTGCGGTCGGCATTGATTTGGCGCTCATTTGGTCCTCAACTGGGTCGGGTCACTGTGATATGCGTTAAATCACAGTTTCCGCCGTGAAACGCCCGGACGCAAGAGGCCAGATAGACTCCAGTTTGCGCCCCATGCCGCGTGACAATCCGGTTTAGAGCGCGTTGTGTCAAATTGAATTCGCCTCGCAACCCGAACGCGTTGGCAAGGGCAATCGCTGCCTCGGGTTACGAGGTGAATACATGTCTCTGATTGAACGCAACGCGCTCTAGCGCTTGGGAATGGTGACACTCATCGCGGTTCCGCCTGCGGCGATACCCTGGATCAGGATGAGACTCAGGCTCGCGTCATTTCACTCAGATGCTTCAGCCCGGCCAAAGCCGCCAAAGCCCGTGCCCGCCCCGCAGCCAGATCAATGATCGGCAACGGATAACGCGCGCCGGGGTCAAGCCGCCAAGCCCGTGGCACCGCGTCAAAATAGCCAAGCGCCTCCGGCCCCGGATCGCGCCCGAGTTCCGCAATGAAGCGCCGCCGATAGCGCCCATCCGCATCGAATTTCTCGCCCTGCCCGGCCGGATTGAAAATCCTGAAATACGGCGCTGCATCCGGGCCACAGCCCGCAACCCATTGCCACCCCATCGCATTTGCTGCTGCGTCCCAATCGGTCAGACACTCGGCAAACCACGCCTGCCCCACGCGCCAATCGGTCAACAGATGCTTGGTCAGATAGGATGCCGCAATCATCCGCGCCCGGTTATGCATCTTGCCGGTCACATACATCTCGCGCATGGCGGCATCAACCATTGGCTCTCCGGTCATCCCGCGCCGCCAACGCTCGGCGTCTTCATTGTCACCGCGCCAGACAAAGGCATCCCAGGATTCACGCCAATTGCGCGTTAGAATTTGCGGTGCATGATACATCAGATGATAGGCAAATTCACGCCACACCAACTCTTTCAGAAAATGCTCGGCCCCGCGCCGCGCCTCTTGCATCGCCCGCTCGCCCGCCGCCCAAATGCTGCGCGGCCCGATCTCGCCATAGGTCAGGTTTTCCGACAGCCCCGAGGTCGCCTCCTCAGCCGGAAAGTCGCGCCGCTCGCGGTAATCATCCACCGGCCCGTCAACAAACCGGTCCAACCGCACCAGTGCCGCCGCCTCGCCCACGGCTTGATGCCGGGCCACCACCGCAGCCCCCCGGTTCATCGCGTGGCCCAACTGCCAATCCGCCAGATCATCCGAACCCGGCCACAGTGCCGGGGCCACCAACGCGCGCACCGCCGCCAGCGGCGCAGCAATATCACGCTGCCTGACTGCCTTCCAAAACGGCGTGTAAACCTTGTAATAGCCGCCCAGCCCGGTTTGAACCTGCCAAGGCTCCACCAGCAAGGCCCCTGAATGGCTGTGCGCCTCGATCCCCAGCCCGCGCAATGCCGCCTTCACTGCGGCATCCCGCACTGTCGATACCGGATCATACAACCGCTGCCAATGCACCGCCCCCGGCGCGAGTTCAGCCAAAACCGCCAAAGCCGCGCCTCGGCGCAAGACAAGTCGCGATCCGATCCGCTCCAACGCCCGCGCAAACTCGGCCAGCCCCAGTCCCAGCCGCCACTTGGCCGCCGCCCCCAGCGCCTCGGTCTCTGCATCCAGAATAAACAGCGGCACCACAGGCCGCCCTGTTGCCACCGCCGCCGTCAAAGCCGGATGATCCGACAGGCGCAAATCGCGCCGAAACCAGTAAATCAATGGACTTTGCGTCATCTTTCCCCGCATCTTTCAAGCAGATACGCAAGCGCCCCCCCACTGGATCACGCCCATATTCATCTGTTGTGTCGTCGTTAATTGTTCTGCAGTGTCGGGAATTAAGCCGCAATAGCCCGTCTTCATCGGGATAAGCTGGTAACGTCCAGTCACAGCCGATAACGCCAGGTCAAACCGCGCGGGCTTTCTGCCACCAGCGATGGATTGCAGACAGGCTGACGCGGCGTTCGGGCGGGAAGTTATCTGCAACTTCCCTGGCAATCTGTTCAAAGGTCAGGGTGTCGAACCTTGCCGCGACGAAGGCTTGCCGTTCGGAATCGACGGCGATTTTCGCGGGCCTTCCCATGCGATGCGCGCGGCGGTGCTCTGCCAGTACGTCCGCAGGTTTTGGGGGTGCTTTAATGCCCCCTTGAACACCACCTTTAACGTCCGTTTCAAGGTCGCTGATCAGACCGTTGATTTCTGCTTCGGCGCGCGCCAGCCATTCCTTGCTACGCCGCGCAGCCTTTAGCTGTTCATAGCGTGAGCCGCTCATGTAAGGCGTCCTTGCTTGCTGTCAGCCAGCCAGCGGGAAACGGAAACATCCGGGGTGCGCAGTGTGCGGGCGATGCCTGCGATGGATTGGCCTTACCATTGCAGCATGGGAGCAAGCCAACGTTTCGCCAATGG
>JAGPBG010000268.1 GCA_018063485.1 Cypionkella sp. | reverse complement strand
ATCTTCTCTCTCCTCAATGGCGGGAGGGTGAAAGCACCCGACCCCGGAATCACATTCAGGAAGTTATATGCGTTTTATATTCACAAATTGCAATATGTATTTGCTGAAAGCCCAAACCTATTCCGCAGCCATCGCCCGCCCGGCCCCGGGCCCCAACAAGCCTTGGCAAATCTCCGAGAGCGCCAATGCTGCCGCGCCATGCGCCCACAAAAGGTCTCCCCAGGCATGGATTTCAATCGGCGGGCGTGATCGGCCAGAATTGATCGACAGATTGCCCATCTCGGCCAAAGTCTCTTCGGCATAGAGATAGTCATAGCGCATCCGCTCTCCCGACAGGATGATCAGCGCCGGATCGAACAGGTTGACCACGGTGGAAATCCCGACCGCCAAATAGCGCCCGGCACGACGAAAGATCGAGCGCGCTGTTGCATTGCCAGCCTTGGCTTGTTCAAACAGGGTTTCGAGCAATGCAGGAATGCTGTGGATCTCCAGATGCGATCTGTTCAGAGCCGTCGCTGCCTCGCGCGCCAATGCATAATCGGCAACATAGGCCTCCAGACAGCCGCGCTGGCCACAGCGGCACAAGGCCCCGTCCAGATGCACCTTGGTGTGACCCAACTCCATGCCCAGACCCTGCGCCCCGCGATAGACGCGGTGGTTCATCACGAACCCCATTCCGACCCCGTGTTCAATCGTCACCACGGCAAAATCCGACAGTCCGCGCCCGGCACCGAACCACAATTCGGCCTGCGCTACCAGATTGGCATCATTATCAACAAAGACCGGCACGCCAAACCGCTCGGTCGCAATCCTGGCAAAAGGAACCGTTCGTTCACTCAAGGTCGAGGACCAAAGAACCGATCCAGCCGCACAATCGACAAACCCCGGAACCCCAACACCGATGGCTGATAGATCCCTCACGCCCACCCCCGCCTTGTGGCAAACACGCTGCAAAAGCATCTCGACAGCGTCAATCATTTCGACCACCGAAACCGGACCGGGGATACGTGAGATCACATCATCGGCAATCAGATTGCCCGCGAAATCAACGATAACCACCGTATGTTCGCGGTCTGAGAGTTTCATCCCCGCCACCATATGCGCCGATCTGCGCACCCCCAGCGCCACCGCTGGCCGCCCGCGCCCGGCGTCGCCCTCGCGTGGCAGCACCACTTCTTCAATCAGACCCGCTTCCAGCAGTTCCGAAGTGATCGTGGTCACCGAAGCCGGACTAACCCCCAGATCCTTGGCAAGTTGAACCCTTGGCACCAGCCCAGCCGCACGGATTCGCTCAAAAACCTGTTGGCGCAGGGGCCGTAACGTATCCAGCAGCGGAGGAATCAATGGGCCAACGCCTGTGCGCACGTCCCTGACGTCAGCTTTTGGCAACGCTCTGCTCATTTATTTGATCGCAAAACAAAAAGCATGTAAATCTCCCCTGTTTCTTGCGAAAATTGCTGCAATGCGGCAAAATATCGATCAATTCTTACGTCACAACAGGTTTATAGATCATTTTTATTTTGACAACTGAATTTATTAGCGCCAGCTTTCTCATGCCCCGGCGAATCTGCCGGGCCGGCTTTTGCAGGCCGATTCTATAGGGAGGATACTATGCGCAATGCCATTCTCGTCGCAGTAATCGCTGCGGCAGGTTTCTCGTCTGCCGCTTACGCTCAAGGCAAAGTGGTCGGCGTTTCGTGGTCGAACTTTCAGGAAGAGCGTTGGAAAACTGACGAAGCCGCTATCAAAGCCGCTTTGGAAGCCAATGGCGACACCTATATCTCTGCCGATGCACAAGCCTCTGCTGCCAAGCAGTTGACCGATGTTGAGGCCCTTATCGCCCAAGGCGCAAACGCCCTGATCATTCTGGCGATGGACAAAGACGCCATCGGCCCGGCTGTCGACAAGGCCGCAGCCGAAGGTATTCCTGTCGTTGGCTATGACCGCCTGATCGAAGACAACCGCGCTTTCTACCTGACCTTTGACAACAAGGGTGTCGGCAAGATCATCGCGGAAACCGTCAAAGCGGCCAAACCCGAAGGCAACTATGCCATCATCAAGGGCGACCCCGGCGATCCGAACGCCGCCTTCCTGCTGGAAGGCATGATGGAAGTGATTGGCGGCGACGTGACTGCCGGCAAGATCAAGATTGTCGGTGAGGCCTTCTCGGATGGTTGGAAGCCGGAAAATGCCCAAAAGAACATGGAGCAGATCCTGACTGCGAACAACAACGCAGTCGATGCGGTTCTGGCCGAAAATGACGGCATGGCAGGCGGCGCGATTGCAGCCCTGTCGGCCCAGGGGTTGAATGTGCCGATCGGTGGCCAGGACGGCGACCTTGCCGCGCTGAACCGTGTGGCTCGTGGCACCCAGACCGTTTCGGTTTGGAAAGACTCACGCGAACTTGGCAAGGCAGCGGCAGATATCGCCTCGGCTTTGGCGGGTGGTGCGGCACTTGATGCCATTCCGAACGCAGTGAAGTGGTCGGGCGGCGACAAGGGTGTAGAGATGAACGCCATCTTCCTCGCCCCGACCCCGATCACCAAGGACAACCTGAATGTCGTGATCGACGCGGGCCATATCTCGAAAGAGCAGGCTTGCGAAGGCGCGATGGCCGATGTTGCCGCTTGCAAGTGATTTGAACCCGGTGCCCGCCCGGCCGGTGGGCACCGGACCCTCGCCACGATATGCAGGCGCAAACCGCGCCCCACACCGGAGCCGCGACGGCAGTGGCCTGACCACGCGTCCCCGCCCCCCTTGCGTTGTGCTGGACGAACCATGACCGAAACTTCCAAACCCGCTGACCCATCGCCGCAAAACGCCGACCTTGGCCTTGCCGCCCGATTCCTGCGCGACACCGAGATTGACACCCGTGTTCTGGGCATGGCCGGTGCAATGCTGCTGATATGGATCGGATTTCATCTTTACGGATTGATATTCAAGGACTTCGGCGCATTTCTGACCCCGCGCAACCTGTGGAATCTGTCGGTGCAAACCTCATCCATCGGCATCATGGCCACCGGCATGGTGCTGGTGATCATCGCACGCAATATTGACCTGTCCGTCGGCTCGATGCTGGGCTTTTGCGCCATCATCATGGGCATGGTGCAGGTGTATTGGCTGCCGCCGCTGATCGGCCTTGGCCACCCGATGATCTGGATCATCACGGCTCTGGTGGGGATGGCCGTAGGCGCCTTGATCGGGGCCTTTCACGGCTGGCTGATCGCCTATCTGAGCATTCCGTCCTTTATCGTAACCCTGGGCGGCCTGTTGGTCTGGCGCGGTGCTGCCTTTCTGGTGGCGCGCGGCGAAACCATCTCGCCGGTTGATCCCACCTTTGCCCTGATTGGCGGCGGGCCTTATGGTGCTGTGGGCGCGGTAGGCAGTTGGATCGTCGGCTTGATTGCCTGCGTCTTTATCCTCTGGGGCCTCTTTAACAGCCGCAAACAGCGCATCACTTTCGATTTCCCGCTGCGCCCGATGTGGGCCGAGATCTTTCTTGCCGTCATGGGCTGCGGGCTGGTTGTGATCGCGGTACTGGTGGTGAACGCCTATCAATGGCCCATCGGCATCGTGCGCGCCTATGCCACCAAAAACGCCATCACCACTGATCCTGCTGAACTGCACATCAGCTATGGTTTTGCGATCCCGGTGTTGATCATGGTCGCAGTCGCCATTGTGATGAACATCTTGATGACCAGAACCCGCTTTGGCCGCTATGTCTTCGCCATTGGCGGCAATCCCGAAGCCGCCGCCCTGTCAGGTATCAACACCAAATGGATGACGGTAAAGATCTTCGCCCTGATGGGCTTTCTGGTCGGCCTGTCCTCGGTTGTGGCCTCGGCCCGTCTGAACTCGGCCACCAATGCGCTGGGAGAGTTGGACGAGCTATACGTCATCGCTGCCGCCGTCATTGGCGGCACCTCACTGGCAGGCGGCGTGGGCACCATCTTTGGGGCAATCCTTGGCGCTCTGGTGATGCAAAGCCTGCAAACGGGCATGGTGCTGATCGGCTTTGATGCGGCGCTGCAAAAGATCGTGGTCGGTGGCGTGCTGGTTCTCGCCGTCTATCTCGATATCCTTTACCGCCGCAAAACCAAATAGGTGAACCAAACAC
>JAGPBG010000012.1 GCA_018063485.1 Cypionkella sp. | reverse complement strand
GCCCGAAACAGAGCAAACGGAGATCTAAAATGGCAACCATCGGCACCTTCAAGAAGACCGGCAACGACTACACCGGCGAAGTGTTCACCTTCAGCGTCCAGGCCAAGGGCGTGCGCATTGTCCCCGACCTGCGGGCCTCGGGCGAGAACGCCCCCAGCCACCGGGTTCTGGTCGGCCGCGCCGAGATCGGGGCCGCCTGGAGCAAGCAGTCGAATGAGGGCCGCGCGTATCTGGGCCTGAAGCTGGACGACCCGAGCTTCGCAGCCCCGATCTACGCCAACCTCTTCGCCGACGAGGACGGCGAGGGCCACAGCCTGATCTGGTCGCGCCCCAGCAACCGCCGCGCCGACTGACCACCCCAAGCAAAGGCCCCGGTCGAAAGACCGGGGCCAAGGCCTTTGGCCAAGAGGCACAAGGCCGATCCAAATTCGGGCAAATGGCCGTCAGCTGAACGAGATGGATGAGCTGATGCGGTCAAGTTTTATCGCTGCCAGTATCGATCACCCTGAGAAGTTGGTCTACCTAGGACGGTTAGGCGCTTGACGGATTTCTTCCCACCGAACGGAAAGCTTCTAGCGAATTCTAGGGCGGCTTCTTCGGTGGCAAAGGTGTATGCCAAACCTGGATTCCCAGTTGTACTGTAGTTGCCTTTTCGCCATGTGGCATAACTCCATCCATTGTCGTCACGCCCGACAAGTCCCACCCAAGGATGCTCTTCATCATGAGATCGGGTGCCGCCAAGTGCCTCTGGAAACGAAATTTCAGTACTCATCTGGCTCGCGTTCCATGGATTTCGCAGTATGGGGCCGCTATTGGGCACTAACGTTAAATGTGGTCATTTTTTCTCCCCGAAGGCAAGGTTTACTAACCCAACTGACCGCTAGCGCAAGTGGTCGTCGGTGCATAGTTGACCAGTGTGTTTCATCAGCCGCGCACATGATGATCAGCAGACGGTCCAATTTCCAGGTGGGCGTATCTTGTAGGAGCCGTAAATCGTGTAGATTTTTCATCTCATATAGATTTTATCGCAATAAATCATATTCTTAAGAAGCTGCAAGGGCAGCCTCTTGTCTCGAGTGGCGCTATTGGCAGCGCCATCAGCCACATCGCTTCGATGTCTAACAAGAAACGTATTCATCATACTTGACTCATGATGAAACAAATGCGCTAACTACAATGCAACCTGATGCCATATGAATCATATGGGATGGGGAGGTCGAGGAGGAGGAAAGATCAATGAGGAATTTTAGACAAAGTGTTATCGTCGCGGCACTTGCCAGTGGGGCGCTTGCCTCGGCGGTGTCGGCGCAGGCCGCTGATCCAATCGTCATTGGTGCTGCCGTCGCCCGAAGTGGTTGGATGGTGCAGTATGATGAAGGCCCCCTGAACGCAGCCGAACTGGCGATTGAAGAGATCAATGCCAAGGGCGGGGTTCTGGGTCGCCCGTTATCCTTGGTGGTATCTGACAGCAAGACTGACCCCGCCGGCAGCGCCCGCGCCGCGTCCGAGGTTTTGGCGCAGGGTGCCCAACTTGTGATCGCCTCATGTGATTTCGACTATGGCGCACCGGCGGCACTTACAGCCAATGCCCAGAAGGTCGTGGCCTTTGGCACCTGTGCGGCGGACCCAAAGTTTGACGCTTTTGCAATTGGCCCTTATGCGTTCTCAATGGCCACCGCGACACCGGGTCTTGGTGCGCTTTCGGCAGAATGGGCCTATGAAAAGGCGGGCTGGCGCACGACTTATGTGCTGCTTGACACCATGCTGGAATATAACAAATCCGTTTGCAGCAGCTTTACGGAAGTCTGGACTGGACTGGCCGGAGCCGAATCGATCATCGGCACCGACACATTCAATGGCATGGACATGTCTTATCCGGCACAGATCAGCCGGTTGAAAAACTTGCCTAACCCCCCGGATTTTGTGATGTTCTGCTCGGCGGGCGGTGGTGCTGTCGCGATGTTGCGTCAGATCCGCTCTGCCGGAATTGAGACCGAGATCCTCGCTTCGGACTCGATGGATGGTGATAACTGGCTTGAATCTGTGCCTAACCTGTCGCATTTCCAATATGGGGCCTATGGGTCGCTGTTTGGCGACGATCCGAACCCCGAAGTGCGTGACTTCATGGAAAAATACACAGCGAAGTTCGGGGCCAAGCCAACCTCGTCACAGGCCATGACTGGATATAGCGTTATTCAGGCCTATGCCCGTGCCGCTGAACGTGCCCAATCGCTTGATGCGGATGCCATCGTGGCCGAGTTGGAAAAGTTCAAGGATGAGCCGTTGCTCGTTGGCCGGACCACTTTCACCAAGGACCGGCATATCAACTACGACCGTGGCCAGTTGATCATGAAGGTCGAGGATGGCAACCACAAGGCCGTCGAGTGGCAGGTGCCGACCAGCGTTCCGAACCCGTTCAAATAGGAATGAGCATGTCGGAAACTGTCGTAATGCCTACGATATCCGAGATGTCATGCGCATCGCGAAGCCATGAAAATGGCTCGCTTTGCTGCCGTGGCATTGATGTGCGGTTCGGCGGTCTTGCCGCTGTAACAGGCGTCGATTTCGAGGCGGCCCCGAACGAAATCGTCGGCCTGATCGGCCCGAACGGCGCTGGCAAGACGACACTGGTGAACGTTTTATCGGGGTTTCAGCGCCCCAGCTCTGGCACTGTCTGGCTTGGCAATGTGCGGATCGACCGCCGCCCGAACCACTGGATCAGTCGCAATGGTGTCGTGCGCAGCTTTCAGGCGGTCCGGCTGTTTCAAGGTCTGACGGTCTGTGAAAATATTGAAGTCGGTGCTGTCGCCATGGGGGCATCGCGTCGTGACGCCCGCGATCGGGCAAGGGCCATCATGGAATGGCTTGACCTGACATCGGTGGCAGATGTCGCCGTGACGGCGCTGCCCTATGGCATCGAGCGGCGTGTCGGCATCGCCCGCGCGTTTGCCATGCGGCCCCGCTTTCTGCTTCTTGACGAGCCGGCCGCTGGCCTGACCATGCGAGAGGCCGATGACCTTGTGAAAATCATTCTGAACGTGCGCAACCGTATCGGCTGCGGTGTGGTGATCATCGAGCATAACATCCGTCTGATCCTGAATCTGTGCGACCGGATTCAGGTTCTGGCCCGCGGCCAGACCATTGCCATGGGTTCGCCCGATGAGATTCGCGGCAATATGGCCGTAACAGAGGCCTATCTGGGCCGGAGCGCGGTGACACATGATGCTTGATATTCGCAATCTTCATGTTCGCTATGGGTCCATCGTCGCCCTGCGTGGTGTTTCACTTCACGTTGGCCGGGGGGAGATCGTCAGTGTTGTCGGGCCAAATGGCGCAGGAAAATCATCGTTGATGCTGAGCCTGACCGGGATTGTCCGCTCGCAAGGCGAGATTTTGCTGGATGGGGAATCGCTGTCGGGTCTGTCACCAGAAGCCATCGCCGAGCGTGGGCTAAGTCTGGTGACAGAGGATCGCGGCATTTTCTCATCGCTGACAGTGCGGGAGAATCTTTCGCTTGGCGGCACCTTGGCCAGGGCGCGGGTGGATTTTGATCGCCGTCTTGGTGAGGTTTTCGAGCTTTTTCCGATCCTGAAAGAGCGTCTGCACGGCAGTGCGGGTAAACTTTCCGGCGGCGAGCAGCAGCAACTTGCCATCGGTCGTGCGTTGATGTCGCTGCCCCGGCTGCTTTTGCTTGACGAGCCGTCGCTTGGCCTTGCGCCTGTGGTGATCGACCGTGTTTACGACGCCATCACCCTGCTGCGTCAGAAGGGCTTGTCGATCCTTGTCGTCGAGCAGAACGCCGAACGCGCGCTTTCGGTTTCTGATCGGACTTTTGTGCTTTCGACCGGCTCGGTTGCCATGTGTGGCCCGTCAGAACAGCTTCGCCACGATCCAAATTTCCGCGAAGCCTATTTCGGTAATTTCACGGTGGAGACCGCCTGATGGAAAATCTTGTCCAAAGCCTGGTTGACGCCATCAGCATGGGTAGCCTGTTCGCCCTGATGGCACTCGGCATCGGCCTTGTGTTCGGCATCATGCGGTTGGTCAACTTTGCGCATGGTGAACTGGTGATGATCGGTGGCTATGCGCTGTTGCTGCTGTCGGATATGCCGGATGCCATCGCCGCCGTGCTGGTGATCGTCATTGTCATCATGGTCGCGCTGGCCATGGAGCGATTGGCCTTCCGGCCCCTGCGACAGCGCAGCGTCCCAACCCTGCTGATCGGGTCTTTCACTGTCAGCTTTCTGTTGCAAAACCTTGTCCTGATGACTATCGGGGCCACGCCGCGCGGCGTCAATTTCGGCTCGTCGCTGCTCAAAAGTGTCAGCTTCGGCAAGATCAGCGTGTCTTACCTGCAAATCGTGATGATCGTGACCACGCTGCTGCTGCTTGTCGGCCTGGCCTCCTTCCTGAAATATAGTCGCTATGGCATCCAGATGCGCGCTGCCGCCGAGAATTTCAGGATGGCCACCCTTTTGGGCGTCAAGGCCAACCGCATCATCGCGGTGGCTTTTGCCGGAAGCGGTCTGCTGGCGGGTGTTGTCTCACTGCTTTATGTGGCGCAGATCGGTGCGCTGACGCCACAGCTTGGCTTGCAACCGGCGGTCATAGGCTTTGTCGCAACCGTTATCGGTGGTCTTGGCAGCCTTACAGGGGCGGCAATAGGTGGCTTTGTGATCGGAAGCCTGACCGTGCTGATTGAGATGATGCTGCCACTTGAGCTGCGGCCGTTCCGGGATGCCTTTCTTTATTCGATCCTGTTTGCCCTTCTCCTTATAAGACCGCGCGGCATCATCATTCTGCCTTGGGTCAGGGAGCGTGTCTGATGAACTTGCTACGCATGTTTGCCACCCCACTGCGCGACCTAGCGCCGCTGATCCTGATTTTGGTCACCCTTGTGGTGTTGGCATCCTTTGGTCCGGCATCACTTGACCGCACCGTCACCGACTGGCTGATCAAACTTGTCGTGGTGATCGGGCTGTTCATCTTCATCGGCAATACCGGTGTGATCTCTTTTGGCCATATGAGCTTTATGGCGATCGGGGCCTATGTTTCAGCATGGCTGACCATTGCGCCCATGATGAAGCAGATGCGCCTGCATGATTTGCCTGACTTCATTCAGAC
Source organism: Cypionkella sp. (assembly GCA_018063485.1). GTDB lineage: Bacteria > Pseudomonadota > Alphaproteobacteria > Rhodobacterales > Rhodobacteraceae > CBDUEF01. The sequence continues at coordinate 9,329 of JAGPBG010000012.1, read as the reverse complement.
AACCCAGTTGGATGTGTTTTCTGCCAGCCTGTTCGCAGGTGTCGCCGGTGGCCTCGCGGCTTTTGTGGTTGGAATCCCGCTGCTGCGCTTGACCGGCATCTCGGCCAGCATCGGCACTTTCGCGGTGTTGATCGTTACAAACTCGGTGGCTGGGAACTGGGATGGTCTGACGGGCGGGCGTGGGTCGCTAATTGGTCTGCCGGTCTATGTCACGCCTTGGGTGGCCTGCGCATGGTCAATTGCTGCTTTGGTGATTGCATGGGCGCTGACCCGAAGCCGACTTGGCCTTATGATCCGCGCGGCGCGCGGGGACGAGGTGGCGGCGCGGGCTGCGGGCGTTAACATCTATCGCCAGCGTCTGATTGCCCTTGTTGTCAGCGGTTTTGTCATGGGGATCGGCGGTTCACTTTACGGGCATTTCCTTGGCATTCTGTCGGCCAACGCCTTCTTCCTTGACCTTACCTTTATCACGCTGGCGATGTTGGTTGTCGGCGGCATGGAAAGTCTGAGCGGGGCGGTGGTCGGAACCCTTCTGGTGTCGCTGTTGCTAGAGATATTGCGCCGGTTCGAGGGCGGCTTCGGCATTGCTGGCGTTTCCGTAGGCGAGATGCCCGGCTTGGCGGAAGTCGGATTGGCAATTGTTATGCTTTGCGTGCTGATCGCTCGTCCTGCTGGCATCATGGGTGGCCGCGATTTGGTGTTTCGCCGCGCCAAAACCAGGGCGGATACTACGCAGGCCAGCCCAGCTTCCGTCGAGGGAAAGCTATGAAAACCACCATCGTTATCGGCTGCGCGACTTGATTTTCACCCTTCAACCCACGTGACTTCCGCCGCGCCACCTCCAGCCTCCCTGTGCGAATGACACTGCGCACCACAATCGTAAGGACCAGACGAATGACACGATTTGTCAATGTTGCCGCCGCCCAGATGGGCCCCATCGCCAAGTCCGAAACCCGCCCGCAGGTTGTCACCCGCCTGATCGCGCTGATGCGCGAGGCAAAGGGGCGTGGCGCCGAATTGGTGGTGTTCCCGGAACTGGCACTTACCACCTTTTTCCCGCGTTGGCTCATCGAAGATGAGGCAGAGCTGAACCAGTATTACGAACAGGCCATGCCGGGGCCGGAAACCCAACCCCTGTTCGATGAGGCCCGCCGACTTGAGATTGGCTTCTATCTTGGCTACGCAGAACTGACTCAGGAAGACGGTCGCTTGCGCAGGTTCAACACCTCGATCCTTGTGGATCGTCGGGGGGGGATCATCGGCAAGTATCGCAAGGTTCATCTGCCGGGCCATTCCGAGCCGCAGCCCGGACGGCAGCACCAGCATCTTGAAAAGCGCTATTTCGAGCCGGGTAATACCAGCTTTCCGGTCTGGCGCGGCTATGGCGGCGTGATGGGCATGTGCCTGTGCAATGATCGCCGCTGGCCCGAGACCTATCGCGTGATGGGTCTTCAGGGGGTAGAAATGGTTCTTTTGGGCTACAACACGCCTTTCGACCACACAGGCCATGATGACATTGATGCGCTGACCAGTTTTCACAACCATCTGTCGATGCAGGCGGGCGCATATCAAAACGCAACCTGGGTTATCGGAACGGCAAAATGTGGCACCGAGGAAGGCTCCAAGATGCTGGGTCAAAGTGTGATCATTTCCCCATCAGGCGAGATTGTCGCCATGGCGTCGTCGCTTGGCGATGAGGTGATAACCACTAAGGCCGATCTCGACATTGGCAAGCGCTATCGCGAAACGATCTTCGATTTCGCTCGCCACCGCGAGCCGGAATCATACAAGCTGATCGTCGAGCGGAAAGGCGCCGTGCCGCCGCCTCTTGCAGACGAAGACCCGGCAGGCTGAAGCGCCTAATGTCCGTCTGCAAGATTGTCACGGCAGGCCAGTCAACATGTTGACGGACATAATCTAAGGGGATGTGGATTTGACAAGTGATACCGAAAAGTCGATCGAAAAGCGCATATTGGCCATCTATGAAGAGATCCCGCCGGGCGAGCGTGCCCTCGCAGATCTCATCATGGACCAACGCAGCGATTTTATCGGATACACTGCGACAGAGCTGGCAAAGCAGGCGAACGTCTCCAAGGCGACGGCGGCGCGTTTGTTCAAACGGCTGGGATACCGCAGCTTTGAAGAAGCCCGTCGGGTTGCCAGGCAGGTCAACCACTGGGGCTCGCCGCTCAAACAACTTGAGGCGCGTGGCGAGGCGCGGGTTGCTCCGAACGTTCTGGAACATCTGGCGACGGATCAGGAAAACCTGCGCAAGACCTTTGACCGCATCACTGCCGACCAGATGGAGCAATCCCTCGATATCTTGTCAAAGGGACAGACGATCTGGATCCTTGGTCTGCGCAACAGCTACGGGCTGGCCCATTACGCGCGTTTCATCCTCAACATGCTGCGTGAGGATGTCCGGCTTATTCCAATTGGCGGGTTAAGTTTTGCCGAGGAAGTGCTGAATATGAAGCCCGGCGACGGGATGCTGGTCATTGGCTTTCGGCGGCGGCCCATGGCGCTACGGGCGGTCATGAGCAAGGCCCAAAGCCTTGGCGTCAAAACCGTTTATGTCACCGACATCAGTGCCGCGCGGACAGCCAAGCTCGCGGATGTGGTGTTTCGCTGCCACAGCCATGGCCCCTATCTTTACGATTCCTACACCGCGGCGGTCAGCATTCTGAACTTCCTCGGAACCTCACTGGCGCTTCATCTTGGCCAAACCGGCATCGACCGGCTCAACCAGATCGACGAGCTGCACGATGAACTTGATGTCTTCAGTCACAGCAAGCGGTGAAGGCGGCAACCCGCGACACATGCGTCAACGACAAGACACTCAAAGGACGTTTTCTGAATGACAAATGGCGCAGACAGCCCTCGCATTGATCCAGACCGGCTTTGGGCAAGCCTTGCCGCCATGGCCGAAATCGGTCCCGGCCTGCGTGGTGGCAACAACCGGCAGACACTGACAGATGCCGACCGCGATGGGCGTTTGCTGTTTCAATCCTGGTGCGAGGCGGCGGGATGCACGGTTGTTGTTGATACCGTCGGCAATATGTTTGCCCGCCGCGACGGGGCTGATCCTGATGCGTTGCCCGTCATGATCGGCAGCCATCTGGATACCCAGCCAACAGGTGGGCGCTATGATGGTGTATTGGGTGTGCTTGCCGGGCTTGAGGTCATCCGCACCCTGAACGCGCATGACATCCGCACGACGCGGCCGATTGAGGTCGTCAACTGGACTAATGAGGAAGGCTGTCGGTTTGCCCCCGTCATGCTGGGTTCGGGGGTTTTCGCGGGTATCCACGGCGTTGAATGGGCCTATGCGCGCGCCGATGCGGATGGGTTGTGTTTCGGTGACGAGTTGGCCCGGATCGGGTTTCAGGGTGCCACGCCCACCGGCAACCGCAAGCCACATGCCTATATCGAACTCCATATCGAACAGGGGCCGATTCTGGAGTATGAGGGTATCGACATCGGTGTTGTGACCAACGGGCAGGGCCTGAAATGGTTGCAGGCAACGCTGGTGGGCCGCGAAGCCCATGCTGGTTCAACCCCGATGCCAAATCGGCTGAACGCCGGTCTTGGTGCGGCGCGGATCGTTGATCTGGTCGATGAAATCGCCTGGAGCCACCAGCCGTTCGGCGTTGGCACTGTCGGCCAACTGTCGCTGTTGCCGAACTCTCGCAACATCATACCCGGCAAGGCCGTGCTGACTGTCGATTTCCGGCACCCCGAAAACCATGCCCTGACCGATATGGAAACCCGCTTTCGGGCGGGGGTTGCGCAGATTGCGGCCAGGATCGGGCTGGATTTTGAGATCGAGGCCATCGGCGCGTTCGAGCCTGTCGCCTTTGACCCGCAGGTTCTTGAGGATATCCGCAACGCAGCAACAACCCTGGGCTATTCGCATCGCGACATGGTTTCTGGTGCTGGCCACGACGCTTGCTGGATCAATCAGATTGCGCCAACGGCGATGGTTTTTTGCCCCTGCGTAGACGGCCTAAGCCACAACGAAGACGAAGCGATCCGTCCCGAATGGGCCGCGAATGGCGCAAATGTGCTTTTGTTTACCGCTTTGAAAACAGCCGGGATTTGCGGCTGATCGACCAATGCCACCCACACCCACCATCGAGAGGAACGATAGATGTCTACTGTGATCAAGGGCGGAACCATTATTGCCGCCGACCGCACCTACAAGGCGGATATCCTTATCGAAAACGAGACGATCAAGGCCATCGGGCCGGATCTGACCGGCGATAAGGTAATTGATGCCACCGACGCCTATGTCATACCCGGCGGCATTGACCCGCACACGCATTTCGAGATGCCATTCATGGGCACAACCGCGGCGGAAACTTGGGAAAGCGGCTCTTTTGCGGCGGTTTCCGGCGGCACCACAACCGTGCTTGATTTCGTCATTCCGCGCGAGGCCGGAATGTTGGCGGCACTTGCAGAATGGGAAGGCCGCGCCGCATCAAAGACATCTTGCGACTATTCCTACCACATGTGCATCACCGGCTGGTCGCAAACACATTTCGATGAAATGGCCAAAATAGTCGATCTTGGCATCAACACTTTCAAGCATTTCATGGCCTACAAAGGTGCGCTGATGGTGAATGATGACGAGATGTTCGCATCGTTCCAGCGCTGTGCCGCGCTGGGGGCGCTGCCGCTTGTTCATGCCGAGAACGGCGATATCATTGCGGCGTTGCAACAAAAACTTATGGCGGAAGGCACGACCGGTCCTGAGGGCCACGCCTACTCGCGGCCCCCAGAGGTTGAAGGAGAGGCGACCAACCGCGCCATCATGATCGCCGACGCCGCCGGTGTTCCTGTTTATATCGTCCATGCGTCCAGCGAACAGGCGCATGAGGCGATCCGCCGGGCCCGCCAAAAGGGTATGCGCGTCTATGGCGAGCCGCTGGTCCAGCACCTGACGCTTGATGAACGCGAGTATTTCAACCAGAATTGGGACTATGCGGCACAGCGTGTGATGTCGCCGCCCTTCCGGGACAAAAGCCATCAGGACAGTCTTTGGGCGGGGCTTGCGGCTGGGTCGTTACAAGTGGTCGCCACCGACCATTGCGCCTTTACCACCGAGCAAAAGCGTTCCGGTTTCGGCAATTTCACCAAGATCCCAAACGGCACTGGTGGTGTCGAGGACCGGCTCTCGATGCTTTGGACCAAGGGGGTCGAGACGGGCCGCCTGACCCCGAACGAATTTGTCGCGGTGACCTCAACCAACATCGCCCAGATCCTGAACATCTACCCGCAAAAGGGGGCGATCTTGCCCGGATCGGATGCCGATCTGGTGGTTTGGGATCCAAAGCTGTCCAAGACGATCTCTGCCGCCAACCAGAAGTCTATCATAGATTACAACGTGTTCGAGGGTTTTGCGGTACGCGGCCTGCCACGCTATACGCTGTCACGCGGCGAGGTGGTCTGGGCCGATGGCCAGAACTCGCAGCCGCAGCCCGGTCGCGGCAAACTGATCCGGCGCAAACCTTTCCCGGCCCAGAATGCCGCGCTGTCGAAATGGAAGGAAATCACCGCTCCCCGCGCCATTAACCGCGCGCCCGAGCATATGCCGATCGGAGTTTGATCAAAGGCCTCCAATGCCCGGAGTGGTTTCAAACTGACCACTCCGGGTGTTCGCGCCCTTGGATATATCCGCCCCGATTGCATTATGGGCCGGAGTCGCCTCTTGGCTTTCGCAAAAGAGAGCGGTTATGTTCAAGATTATCCCGGTTGCGTGCGATCCCGGCGACTGACAGAACGCAGCCACTTTTCGATAAAACCCGTGGCTACCGGCTTGGATGCGCAATCTGAAACGGCATCTTTGGCCAAGATGGGATGCTTTCAATTGGGGGAACCCACTCCCCACGAGAGACAAGGCCTTCAATATGCTCTGCGATTTCATAAAGAGGCGCGAACCACACATTCCCCTTTTCTTTCATATGCTTGATCAGACCAACTATGGCCTCGGCACGTGCCGGCCTGCCCGAAACAAACGGGTGCCAAACCGCTGTCCAGAAACCGCCATACTGCCAGGCGGCATCAAAATCGGCTTGAAACACTTCCATTGCCCGCGCGGGGGATTGAATGGGCATCGTCAGCCCGGCTTCTTCCAGATGCACATATTGCGGCCAGTCATCCGAAGAGTGGTCATAGGGCAATTCGATGAGTCTGCGTGTTCCCGCGCCACGTAGAAGATATGGGATATCATAGCCGCCTAGCGAAGAATCGTAGCGGAAACCGTTTTCAAGCAGCAGATCCAGCGTATGTTCGGAAAACGCCCCTGACGGGCAACGATACCCAACGGGAGGGCTTCCTGTAAGTTTGTCGATAGCCTCCATGCCTCGCAACAGGATGCTGCGTTCATCTTCTTTCGAAAACTGATTCACCCGTTCATGCAGATAGCCATGGTGAGCAATTTCGTGGCCAGCCTCAAGGATCCGTCTCACGGCATCGGGGTAGGCTTCGATGCACCAGCCTGGGGTAAAGAAGGTCTGGCGAATATCGAAATGCTGCATGATCGAAACGATCCGCGGCACCGCGACGGTCGCACCATATCGCAAGGTTGAACTCAGCGAGACGCGGCGCAACGAATCTTGCGGATAATTGAGATGCAAAAGGCTTTCTGCGTCGAAATCGAAAGCAATACATACCGCGCAACGCGCGCCATTCGGCCATGGTGGTGGATTATCAATAAGTTGCAGCATTGTTTAGGTGCTTTCCCGTAAACCAAAGATTATGATTGCCGCCGCAACGGCCAATGAACGTGGGGTTTGATCCTGCTGATCTTAGCCGCAGTATTACGCGAACCAATCAAAGCTGTGTGGCACCATTGGGCAGCAGATCAGGGCTGGATAAGGTTTGCATTGATGATCCTGATTTTTTCGGCTCAGTCAACGACGATTATTTAGCGGATGTTTGAAAGAGAACCTATCGAAAATGTAAAAGACATTTCCCAAACTAAAATTTGCCCTTACCATTTCAGCTCCCTATTTCCAAGTCAAACAGCCGCCTTTTTCCGGGATGTCAGCATGATGCTGGTCTCGGTTCGAATAACGCCCTGTGACCCGCTGATTTCGCGAAGAATGGCGTCAAATCTCGCTAAACTGTCTGCCTCCAGCATCGCGATTGCATCCCACTGACCGCTTGTCGAATAGACCCCAACCACATCTGGAATCTTGTTCAGCAGCCGGATCAGCGTATCCGCCTTGGCCCCCTCGACGTTGATTAGCATGACGGCGTTGATGAAACTTTTCTGCGTTTTGCTGCCCAGCTTGATCGTAAAGCTCTCGATAACCCCGGATGCAACCAGCCGTTCGATCCTGGATCGGACGGTGATCCTGGACAGTTTCAGCATGGCCGCCAGGGACGCAATTGGAGTGCGGCTGTTTTGACGAAGCAACCCGATAAGGCTTCTGTCCGTACTATCCAGATCTGACAAAACTGATATCCATAGTGGTCATATTCAAGCCCGTAGTTACCGAACTTCTCTCTATTCGTCAACTTACGCTTACCGATAGGATGCTATTGTAGATGAGTGTTGGGCTGAGCCAAATACATGACCCCCTGCCCATCACAGCGTTAGAAATCGGGAGATATCGATGCCGGAAGAACTGGCCTGTGAACTGAAAAGCGGAACGAATGGTGGAACCTTTGGCATGGCGGCCTACGGTGGGGCGGGCTGGGTGCCGCGCGCCAAACCGCATCAGGCTGAATTGGGAGGGCTATGGGCACCCTATGCGGTCGATTCTGAATGGCGCCGCCTGACGGCTGTTCTGCTGCACGCACCGGGGCAAGAACTGGTGCAGGCGATTGCTGACCCTCAAAGTGCCTTGATGCTTGAGCCATTGAATTTTGACCGCGCCTGTAGCCAACATGCCGGCATGGCGGATGCCTACCGGGCGGCGGGCGTCGCGGTTCACTATGTTGATCCAAAAAAGACCAACTTCCCAAACCAGATGTTTTGTGCTGACCAAATGGCGATGACGCCGCAGGGGGCTATTCTGGGCCGTCCCGCAGGGCAGGTTCGTGCCGGGGAAGAGGTCTGGGTTGCGCGCCGATTGGCTGAACTTGGCGTGCCGATCCTGAAAACGCTGACAGGTGACGCAACTTTCGAAGGTGCGGATCTGATCTGGCTGGACGAAAAGACCGCCATGATCGGGCGCGGCCATCGCACCAACCAACAAGCGATCGACCAGATCACCTCGGTGTTGCGGGAAATCGGGTGTGAGACACTCGCCGTCGACCTGCCCTACGGCACCATGCACTTCATGGGAATGTTGCGGATTGCCGATAGCAATCTGGCCATTTGCTGGCCGCGCCGCACCCCGCTTGCCACGGTGCGTGCATTGATGGATCGCGGATATGAGGTTGCCTGCCCGCCTTGCGAAGATGATGCCCAAAGCTATCGGGCCATGAATTTTGTTACCCTCGGTCCGCGCAAACTCATGATGGTGGCGGGGCTTCCGCGGTTTGAGCCGTTCTTTGATAGCCTCGGGATCGAGAGCGTCCGCGTTCAAACCGACGAAATTTCAAAGGCCGCTGGAAATATTGGCTGCCTTACTGCCGTTCTTGGCCGTGAAACGGCATTTACCGGCTGACTTCGGACAGCGGCCCTAACGAACGACACGGGCCACGATCACGTGGCCCGCGAAACAAAAGCCAACATGGAGACAGCAATGAAAAACTACATCCGCAACGTCGCCGCTGCATTGATCAGTGCGACAGCTCTCTGTAGCCCGACCCTGATCAGCGCGGGCGAAACGCTGGATCGGGTCACCTCGACCGGAGTTTTGACGATGGCAACCGATGCCAATCTTAACCCTATTTCATTTCTGAACGATAACAATGAGATGGACGGATTTGACGTGGATGTTGGCAAGGAGATTGCCAAGCGCATGGGCGTCGAGCTGAAGATCGTGACCCCTGAATGGACCGTAATCACCGCCGGAAAATGGGTCGGACGTTGGGATGTTTCGGTGGGCTCGATGACGCCAACGGCTGCACGGGCCGAGGTTCTTGATTTCCCTGCCGTCTATTACTTCACGCCAGCATCCTTCATTGTACACAATGATTCCGACATCAAAACCAAGGCAGAGCTGAACAACCGCATCATCGGTGTTCCGGCCGGAACCAGCTATGAGAGCTACATGAACCAGCATCTGGGTATGGATGCTGCGGGCACACCTCCGTTCACCTATGATGTCAAGGCCTCAGAACTTAAAACGCTCTCCACCTCGACAGCGTTGATGGACGATCTTCGGTTGGGCGCCGGTGTCCGCCTGGACGCCATTCTGTACAGCCTGCCG
>JAGPBG010000267.1 GCA_018063485.1 Cypionkella sp. | reverse complement strand
CTCTGAACCATCCAGAGACGGGGGCGCTGGCCTTTCGCCCGGATGATCCGCTGGACTTGCCGCACTTTCTGCAATGGATTGCTCCGTTGAGCCCACCCGATCGGGCGCAACCAATACAAATTGTGTCGGCAGGGCGTGGGATGACCGATAGCGCCTTTCCGTCGGTATCCATCCTGTCGTTGACCTCGTTGGGTGAACTTTCTGGCAAGATGGGCCGTGATTTGTCAATCGACCGTTGGCGTGGGAACCTGTGGATAGACGGGGCCGCGCCATTTGCCGAGTTTGATTGGATCGGGCACGAGATCAAGATCGGGGCTGCCGTGTTGCGGATCGAAGAGCGGATCACCCGCTGTCGCGCGACGATGGCGAATCCCGTAACCGGCCAGATCGACGCCGACACTTTGACCGGGTTGCAAGACGGATATGGGCATCAGGATTTCGGCGTCTATGCCACAGTGATTTCGGGCGGTATTCTTGCCCAAGGCGATAAATGGAACCGGCTATGACGATGAAATTCACCCTAGCACCAGACCCGGATGATTTCGCGCGAGAGGCGGGCAGGTTGCTGTTTGCCGGGCCGGTTGATTTTGTCAAAGGCGTGGTGGCGATGTCGGGGTTGCCCCCGGCAGATCGGCTTGAGGTATGTTTTGCCGGGCGCTCGAATGTTGGCAAATCAAGCCTGATCAACGCTTTGACCGGGCGCAAGAACCTTGCCCGCGCGTCGAACACGCCGGGCCGGACGCAGGAAATCAATTACTTTGCGCTCGGAGATGTAAAGTATCTCGTTGACTTGCCGGGCTATGGCTATGCCGAAGCGCCCTTGGCGGTGGTCGCAAAATGGCAAGCCTTGCTCAAGAGCTTCTTGGCAGGGCGTCAGACCCTGCGTCGTGCGTTCGTATTGATTGACACCCGGCATGGGGTGAAGGCGGTTGATGAAGAGATCATGGCCCTGTTGGATCGTTCCGCCGTCACGTTTCAGGTGGTTATGACCAAGGCCGATAAGGTCAGCGTGGCGGAGCGCGAGGCCAATCTCGCGCAAACCATGGAGGCCATTGCCAAACATCCGGCTGCCTATCCTGAAGTAATCGTGACCAGTTCGGAAAAGGGTGACGGGGTTGAGACACTGCGAGCGGTTATTGCCTCGATGGCGTGATGTCGGCATCAGGATCTTCGGCAAGTTCGGTTTTCAAGAACCGCTCAAACGCGTCCAGATCCAGTTCCTCAAATTGCCCGAACCCTTGCATCCAGACCGAGGCAGCGCGCATTGCATCTGGTTCCAGTTTGCACCAGATCACACGTCCCCGCTTTTCCTGGCTGATCAATCCTGCCTCGGCCAGCAGTCTCAGGTGTTTGGAAATGGCGGCCAAAGACATCTGAAATGGGTCTGCCACATCGGTAACCGCCATGTCATCCTCAAGCAACATGCTCAGGATCGCGCGCCGGGTCCGATCTGCAAGAGCCGAGAAAATGGTATCAAGCCTGTCGATCATCGCGCAATTATCGGGGCTTGTGCAGGTATCGTCAACCAAATGGTTGAATATGTGTTCAGGCTCCAAGGGCCGATAGGCGCGGAGTTCGTGACCTCAACAGCTTTCCAGGTTGTATATAAATCAATAGCTTGCCTGAAAAATCCGTTGCTTGACTCACACTCGTTCACGGCCTAGGTATCCCCAAACCTTCGGGGGGCTTTTGCCATGAGTAAGGACGCCGACCGCGCTCGACTTGACGCGCTGGAAAAGCGGCTCGCCTCGGCCAAGCTTACTGCTGCGCCGCCTCGGCGGAGTGAGAAGGAAAACCACTATTCGCAGGCGCAAGTTGCCTGGCGCATGGTGATCGAACTTGTGGCCGGTCTGATGATCGGTTTCGGCATTGGATACGGGCTGGATACCCTCTTGGGGACCATGCCGCTGTTTCTGGTGATCTTCATATTCGCGGGCTTGGCGGCAGGGGTGAAAACCATGTTGCGGTCGGCAAAAGAACTGCAGGAACCGAAGGCCGCTGCTGTGGCCGACCAGCAAAAGGAAGACTGACGTGGCAGGGGAAGAGAATAGCGAAGGCGGTTTGGTGTTCCATCCGCTCCAGCAATTTGAGGTGCATCGCCTGTTCGGCGAGGGCCCGCTGCAATGGTATACGATCACCAATGCGACGCTTTGGCTGGCACTGGCACTGGTTGGCATCATTCTGGTCTTTGTGATGGGTTCATCCAGGCGCTCGCTTGTTCCTGGCCGGTTGCAGTCGATTGGCGAGGTCGCCTATGATTTCGTGCATAACATGGTGGATGACGTCGCAGGCCATGACGGAGCGAAATACTTTCCTCTGGTCATGACGCTGTTCGTTTTCGTTCTGTTTTCCAACATGCTGGGTCTGATCCCTTCGGCCTTTGCGCCAACCTCGCATATCGCAGTAACGGCTATTCTGGGCTTTGGGGTGTTCCTGTTTGTCACGCTTCTGGGCTTTGTCAAACATGGCGCCCACTTCCTGGGCCTGTTCTGGATGAAAGACGCGCCGCTTGTTTTGCGCCCCGTTATCGCGGTGATCGAGTTGATTTCCTACTTCGTACGCCCGGTCAGCCATTCGATTCGTCTTGCTGGCAACATCATGGCAGGCCACGCCGTCATGAAGGTGTTCGCGGCTTTCGCTCCGATGATCCTGATTTCGGCAATAGGTGTTGTCGTGACACCGGTGTCGATCCTCGCCATCACCGCAATCTACGCGCTGGAGGTGCTGGTCGCCTTCATCCAGGCCTATGTTTTCACCATCCTGACCTGTGTTTATCTGCGAGATGCCCTGCATCCCGCTCACTGAACATAGTCTCAAACCCTATCAGATCTATTCCATCGTAAGGAGAAACAACATGGAACTCGCAGCAGCAGCAGCCTTGGGCAAATTCATCGGTGCAGGCCTTGCCGGTATCGGTTCGGGCGCATCGGCCATCGGCGTTGGCTATGTGGCCGGTAACTTCCTGTCGGGCGCCCTGCGCAACCCGTCGGCAGCCGGTTCGCAAACCGCAACCCTGTTCATCGGCTTGGCATTCGCCGAAGCATTGGGGATCTTCTCGTTCCTCGTTGCTCTGCTGCTGATGTTCGCAGTCTGATCTGACCTTCGCATCCTTACGGTCGGGGGTGGTGCAATAACGCGCCACCTTCGAAACTCCCAAAGGGTCCGACGGAGGACATCATGACGACCACGAACATCACTACCGAAGCGGTCGCCGGTGCCGCACATGAGGCAGCCTCGGGCGGTATGCCCCAGCTTGACCCTTCGCATTTTCCGAACCAGATCTTCTGGCTTCTGCTCACTCTGGTGGTGATATACTTTGTGCTGTCTCGCGTGGCTTTGCCGCGCATCGCGGGCACAATGGCCACGCGCAAAGGAACCGTTACCGGCGATCTGGCGGCTGCTGAAGAGCTGAAGCAGAAAGCGGTCGAAGCTGAAAAGGCTTATCAAGCCGGGTTGGTCAAAGCGCGCACCGAAGCAAACGCCATTGTGGCTGAGGCCAAGGCGGTCATCCAGAAAGATCTTGCCAAGGCAACAGCCAAGGCAGATGCGGAAATTTCCGCCAAGGCGGCCGAGTCTGAAGCCTCAATTGCCGAAATCCGTGAGGGCGCCGAAGAAGCGGTCACGGTTGTAGCCAAAGACACTGCCAATGAATTGGTCGCAGCATTGGGCGGGACCGTCGACGCCAAGGCGATTGGCGCCGCAGTCACTGCTCGGTTGAAAGGATAAGGCGATGAAAAAGCTGATCGCCCCGCTGTTCGCTTTGCTTGCCACGCCGGCACTTGCTTCCGGTGGCCCGTTCTTTTCCTTGCGCAACACCAATTTCGTGGTGCTGCTGTCCTTTCTCGTGTTCGTTGCGATTTTGATCAAGGTGGATGCCTGGGGAAAGATTGCCGGATTGCTGGACGCGCGTGCAAAGCGGATTTCGGCGGAACTGGCCGAAGCCCGCGCCTTGCGCGATGAGGCGCGTGCGCTGCTCGATTCCTACACGGCCAAGCAGCAGGAAATGATCGCGCAGTCCGAGCGTATCGTGGCTACGGCCAAGGATGAGGCCAATGCCGCCGCCACTCTGGCCAAGGCGGATCTCAAGCTCTCGATCCAGCGTCGTCTTGCGACCGCTCAGGAACAGATCGCTTCCGCCGAAGCCTCGGCG
>JAGPBG010000266.1 GCA_018063485.1 Cypionkella sp. | reverse complement strand
GCAGACCGGTGCGGCGCGTGTCGCCCTGTTCCATTTCAACGCGATGGCGTAATGCGTCGGGTTCACGACGATCACATCTGCCTTGGCTACATCTTGCAACATACGGTTGGTGGCAATCTCATGCCCACGCTGGCGGCGTTGCTGTTTGGTTTGCGGATCGCCTTCGGACTCTTTCATCTCATCTTGCAGATCCTTGCGCGACATTCGGTTCCGGTGCCGATGCTGCACATGCTGCCAGCCGTAATCAACACCGCCGATGACGGTGGAGATCAACACCACGAGAAAGAGAAATTTCAAAAAAAGCCGCAGCATCAATTCTGTAGCGATTTGCGGGGCCAGGATGTGACTTTGTAATATTTCTGGCGCGTGTGACAGCAGAAAGGCACCAAGAACCCCAAAGAACAGCAACATTTTGACCAGGCTCTTGCCAAATTCAAAAAGCCCTTGGCTGCCGAACTTCTGTTTTGCATTGGCCAAAGGCGAAAGGCGCGACCATTTCAACGCAAGTTTTTCTGGAGCAACCACAAAGGCGCGCTGCATCAAGATCGCCCCAAGCGCTGCCACAGCGGGCAAGACAAAAAGCATTGAAACAGACAGGGTAACCGAGGACATCAGCCCACCAACAGGCGCGCGTGCCGCCCTTTGCAAAAGCGGCCCAAAGCGATCCGCCTCACTCAGAAGTGACGCAAGTGCCGCGCCAATCCCCTGCAATATCTCGCCTCCCCAGATCGTGCAGGCCAAAAGCAACCCCGCATACCCGGCTGCCGTGGAAAGATCGGCAGAGCGCGGCACCTCTCCCCGTTTGCGCGCATCGGCAAGACGTTTTTGTGACGGCTCATGTTCCTTTTCACTGTCGTCTTCCCCGCTCATGGCGTTACCATGAACGGCGCGTCAAGAAAGCCGGACAGTATGTGCAACCAATACTGAAGCATCATGGGCGCGCAAAGCATCAGCAAGATTAGCCCGCCTGCCGTAAGCGCGGGCGCGCCGATAAAGGTAACCATCAGCGTCGGCATTGCACGATTGATCACGCCCAGCGCCACATTGTAGAGCAATGCGGCGATCGAAAAGGCGGCGGCCAGGGAAAACGCCAGAGCAAAGGCCGAAGCAATGCGAAACAGGCCCCAATCGGCCATGTCCTTGGCATCAGGAATCCGACCTGCGGGCAGGATTTGATACGAGCCAATCAGCAACTCAGCCACCCGCACATGCAGACCGGACGATACCGCCAAGGCCAAACCTGCCATCACCAGAAGATTTGTGATCGCAGGCTGCGGCTCTGGCCCGATACCGCCCACCATCTGTGACAGCGACGTCGATTGCGCGGCAATCGCTCCAGCCATCTGCAACGACATCACCATCAGGCGAAGCCCGATGCCCAGAGCAAGACCTATGACGGTTTCAGCGAGGACCGGCAAAACAAAACCAGTCTCAACCGAGGGCAAGCCGTCGCTTACCGCCGGGGTCACAACTGCGGTAAAGGCCAACGCCAGCACCAGCCGGACCCGCTGGGGAACAGCCTGTTCACCAAAAGCCGGCATCATCGCCATTGCAGCACCAACCCGCAGAAAAACCAGCGCGGCGGCCCAGATCACTTTGGGCCCAAGTCCTGCGTAGTCGGTCAGGCCGATGATGAAATCAGTCATGCCGCGACCATTCCCACTATCGCCGGGCGCGCGTCCATGCCGATTTCCTCATAAGAGAGGACGGGGGTCGACAAGCCCTTGGCACCAATCACCGTGCGCAAAAATCGACGCCGGAGAGTAGAGGTGACAAGGGCCGGATAGGTTCCCGTTGCAGCCGAATGAGTCAACCTGTCAGCCAAGGCATTGGCAAGCCGGTTGAATTGCTCGGGCGGCAAAGCCACATCGCGCAGCCCGCGTTCGCCTTCAATCTGATAGGTCGCAAAGACTTTCTCCCAATCGGGCGCCAACTGGATCAAAGGAATTGTACCATCTTCACGTCGCAGCTCGGCGACCAGTTGAAACCCAAGGCGCTGGCGGACATGTTCACAAACCGCTTCGGGCGCACCCAGACCACGGGCTTCGGCCACGGCCTCAAGAATGAGCGGCAGGTTGCGAACCGACACGCGTTCATCCAACAACAGCCGCAACACCGCAAGCAAAAGATCTGGCGGCACTTTGTCGGGCATCAGCTCATCCAGAAGGCGGCGATTGGCTTCGGCTCGAACCGGGTCCGAAACGTTGACAAATTCATCCAACAAACGCCGCATTCCACGCAAGGAAAGCAAACGTGACAAGTTTCCTCTAATGATTTCAAGTAGATGAGTTGCCAAAACTTCGACTGGCGAAACAACGGTCAGGCCCGCCAGAACCGCATCTTCCTGATCATCCGCTTTGATCCAGCGGGCAGGCGCACCATAAACCGGTTCTTTCACGTCCTGCCCATCGGGCGACATAACCCCCTCGGACAACAGCACCAGAACCCGATCCGGCACCAATCTGTCGCGGACGCGTTCCACTCCTTGCAGACGTATGCGGTAAGTTCCAGATGGCAGACCCGCCTCATCCGTGAGGCGCATTTCAGGGAGAATCACCCCAAAGGCAGCGGCCACATGGTTGCGCATATTGTTGATCCGCGCATCCAGACCCGTCGCCGGATCCAACACCATTCCCACCAGGTTCGAGGCAAATTCAATGTGGATTTCATCAAAGTCCAACACATCCCCAAGATGCTTGCGCAGTGGCTCAGGTGTTGCGGGCAGGGGTTCAGACCTGGCCAATGCGGCGTTCTTGGTGATGCGAAAGGCGCCCGCACCAAGCGCCAGCGCAGCAAGAATGAAGGGAATGAAAGGCATCCCAGGCACCAGCGCAAACAGCGCCATCAGAACCGCAACCGTTCCCAAAGCACCTGGATAGCGGCTCAACTGTGCAAAGAATGATACATCTGCCGTGCCTTTGGTGCCGCCTCGCGTCAACAACAACGCCGCGGCCACGGAAATCACCACGGCTGGAATCTGCGAAACCAATCCGTCGCCTACGGTCAGAATGGCATAGGTCTGAAACGCCTTGCCCACCGGCATACCATGCATCACCACACCCATGATCAGGCCCATGACAATGTTCAGCCCGGTGATCAACAGCCCCGCCACCGCATCGCCTTTGACGAATTTCGATGCCCCGTCAAGCGAGCCGAAAAAGTTGGTCTCGGCAAGCTCCTCTTCCCGCCGCGTCTTGGCCTCGGCATGGTTGATTGCGCCTGCGGCCATATCAGCATCAATCGCCAATTGCTTGCCCGGCATCCCATCCAGGGCAAACCGCGCACCCACTTCGGCCATGCGACCCGCGCCTTTGGTGATCACGATGAAATTGACGATCAACAACACGCAAAAAATCACTACGCCCAGCAAGATATTGCCGCCCATAATGAAATTCGCAAAGCCTTCGATGACGTGGCCGGCAGCCGAGGTGCCGGTATGCCCCTGACCGATGATCAGTTTCGTCGAGGAAATATTGAGCGACAGCCGCAACATCAAAGAGACCAGCAAGATCGTCGGAAAGGCTGAAAAATCCAGCGGCCGCTCGATGAAAAGCGTGACAGTCAGCATGAGGATGGCCAGCGCAAAAGACAGCGCAAGCCCAAGGTCCAGCATCCAGGCAGGCACAGGCAAAACCATCATGACGATCACTGCCATCAGAGCGAGGGCCAACAGGATGGTGGGGAGGAACAGGTTTTGTGCAGAAATGGAAAATGCGGACATTCAGGGTGAAACTCCGATCAGCGGCCCGTTCGTTTGCAGTAGCGGCACCAGTGAGCCATTCCCGGAAGCGACACCACTTTGTAGCAGGGGAAAGCGATTTGTCGGCTGCGCACGGTAGGCCACCAGTTCAGACGCCTGTGCAGGGGCAGACACCAAATCGCGCAGGACAGCCTCAAGTTTGGCAACATATGCCGCGGCAAATTCGGGTGTTTTGGAGTGATAGGCAGCGGCAGCGTCGCGCCAACTGCCCGATTCACGAAAGAGCTCTGTCAGAAAAGCCGCAGCATAATCGGCATTCTGGTTCGGATCCAAGGCGTCGGCCAGAGACGCAAAAGCATCCCCATGCCAGTTCAGATTGACCTGAAAACAACCGACATCGAAATTGTTGTTTCCACTTGCTTGGCTGGCCTCGGCAAAGGCGATTGCCTGCT
>JAGPBG010000265.1 GCA_018063485.1 Cypionkella sp. | reverse complement strand
CTTCAAGGGAGGCCGGGTCCGGATGGCGGCTCGGCGGCGGATTTATCGGTTTATGCCTGTTTTTTAGGCGAATGGCGCGAAAATCAGGCAGGTTGCGAATTGAGAGGGCGCGGAAATGACGGAAGTGCTGACAGCGACGCAAATGAAGGCCATTGAAGCGGCGGCGGTGGCGAGTGGCTCTGTGACCGGGTTGGAGTTGATGGAGCGGGCCGGGCGCGGTGTGATGGCGGCGATTTTTGCGGAGTGGCCGCAGTTTGCGGCGGGGTCTTATCGTGCGGTGGTGCTGTGCGGCCCTGGGGGCAATGGCGGTGACGGGTTTGTCGTGGCGCGGCTGTTGCAAGAATGGGGTTGGCAGGTCTTGGTACATCAGCTTGCCGCCCCGGCAACCGAGGACACCAAGGCGATGGCGGCGTTGTGGAGCGGTCCGGTGCGCGGGGTTCTTGAGTGGAGCGATTTCGAAGGTGCGGCGCTGGTGGTGGATGCGATGTTCGGGATCGGGTTGCAGCGGGATATATCTGCCGGGGTCTGGGGCCTGTTGGAGATGGCCAAAACCTGCGGCTGCAAGCTGGTCGCGGTGGATATTCTAAGCGGGATTTGCACAGAGTCGGGGCGGATTCGTGCGCTGAACTATCTGGAATGGCCCGCCGATCTGACCGTGACCTTTCAGACCCCAAAGCCGGGGCACTATCTGGCCGAAGGCGGCGCGCTGCGTGGGGCTTTGGCCGTGGTGCCTTTGGGTTTGACGCAACAGGTGGCGGCGCTGTTGCGCGACGATATATCGGTGGTGGAACTGACGGGGCCAACAGCGGCGGGTTTGCGCAAGGGCGGTGGGCACAAGTTCAACCATGGCCACGCTTTGGTTCTGGCGGGCGAGCATGGTGGAGCGGCGCGCCTTGCGGCGCGGGGCGCTTTGCGGATCGGGGCGGGGGTGGTGACGGTTGGGTGCCCGCCTGAAGCTGTGGCCGAGAATGCGGCGCGGTTGGATGCGGTGATGCTGCGGGTGGTGGCGCAGGGGGAGGGGCTGGCTCAGGTTTTGGCGGATGCGCGGATCAATGTGGTGTGTGTCGGGCCCGGGTTGGGGGTGGCGCGGGCTGCCGAGATGCTGCGCCTGCTGCCGGGGGTGAGTCGGGGCAAACCCCGTCTCACCGTCATTGACGCCGATGGGATCACCGCCTTGGCGGCGGATGCGGGGTTGTTTGCGGCTTTGCATAAAGGATGTGTGCTGACGCCCCATGCGGGGGAGTTTGCGCGGCTGTTTCCTGATATTGCAGCGAAGTTGGCTGCTCCGGCGGCCAAGGCAGTAGCCTATTCCAAACTGGATGCCTGCCGTGAGGCGGCGCTGCTTGCTGGCTGTGTGGTGCTGTATAAGGGGGCGGATACCGTGATTGCAGCGCCGGACGGGCGCTGTGCGATCAACGCCGCGGTTTATGAGCGGGCAGCACCGTGGCTGGCCACGGCGGGATCAGGGGATGTGTTGGCGGGGTTTATCACCGGGCTGCTTGCGCGCGGATTTGAGCCGTTTGAGGCGGCCTGCTCGGCGGCTTGGCTGCATGTGGAATGTGCGCGGGCCTTTGGGCCGGGGCTGATTGCAGAGGATTTGCCCGAGATGCTGCCGCAGGTGTTTCGGCAGTTGGGGGTTTAGGCGGTGAAGGCGACCTCAGCTTCGCAAGCCAGTTCAAGGTTGCCAGCGTAGATCACGCAAGGCTGCTCAAAGCGCAGGCGGTAAAGTCGTGCCTCGGGCAGGCAAACCCCGTGGATATACTGGCCATCGGCAAGGCGTTTGGCGGCGATCATCGCGGTGTCGCTGCCAAACAACGCCTTGGCCCGCCAATCGCGAATCCAGATCGGCTGATCAGGGCTGACCAGAAGATCATCAGCGGGTTTGTCATGGCCCAGAGTGCTGGCACAGATGCGGATCAGCGCGGCGTTGTGGATTACGGCCACCTCGATCGCTGCCAAACGACGGGTGCCGCCACGGGTCAGGATGCGATCTCCGGGGGAAAGATATTCGACCGGCAAAGCGCCGTCGAGTGTCATCACCTGGGTGCCCATGGCGATACCATGACCATTTGTGGGGTTTGCAGCTGCCTGTGCCGAAACCTGCCCGTCTGTCGCTTGCGACATCGGAAAATCCTCGCTCTTGTCTCTGCCTCGGTCTTTTTTCCTACCTTTACGGCAATAATGCGTTAATGGCGAGGCTTTTTGCCGAAGACTGCCGCTATGGCTGCGTTTTTTCCTCTCGCTTCCCCCGTGCGGCTTTGTTAGAAGGGCGCGGATTTCAGGGCGCGCTTTGGCCATTGGCTGGGGTATGTCTTGTTTGTTCATGCGGGTATGGCGAAATTGGCAGACGCACCAGATTTAGGTTCTGGCGCCGCAAGGCGTGGGGGTTCAAGTCCCTCTACCCGCACCATGAGGTTGAGAAGGACGATATAGATGCAGGTCACGGAAACCCTGAAAGACGGTCTCAAGCGCGCCTACACCATCACGGTGACCGCGGCCGAGCTGGAAGCAAAAGTTCAGGAAAAATTGCTCGAGGCGCAGCCCGAGGTCGAAATCAAGGGCTTTCGCAAGGGCAAGGTGCCGCTGGCGATCCTGAAAAAGCAATTCGGTCAGCGCCTGATGGGCGATGCGATGCAAGACGCCATTGATGGTGCCATGAAAGAGCATTTCGAGGCATCCGGTGACCGTCCGGCCTTGCAGCCCGACGTGAAGATGGTGGGCGGCGAGACCTGGAAAGAGGGTCAGGACGTTGTGGTCGAGATGGCCTATGAGGCGCTGCCCCCGATTCCCGAACTGGATGCGGGCAAGATCACGCTGGACCGTTTGTCGGTGAAGGCCGATGAGGCTTCGGTCGATGAGGCGCTGAAGAATCTGGCCACCACGGCGCAAAATTTCGTGGACCGCGGCAAGGGCCGTGCGGCGAAATCCGGCGATCAGGTGATGATTGATTTCAAGGGCTCGGTCGACGGCGAGTTGTTCGAGGGTGGCTCGGGCGATGATTATCCGCTGGTTCTGGGGTCGAATTCCTTCATTCCGGGCTTTGAGGACCAGTTGATCGGTGTCAAGGTTGAGGATGAGGTCTCTGTCAAGGTGACTTTCCCGGCCGAATATGGCGCGGCGCATCTGGCTGGCAAGGATGCAGTGTTTGCCTGCACCGTGAAGGCCGTGAAAAAGCCGGTTGAGGCCGAGATTGACGATGAATTGGCCAAGAAGTTCGGGGCCGAGGATCTGGCGGCGCTGAAGGCGCAGATAGCCTCGCGTCTGGAAGAGGAATACAAAGGGGCGGCGCGCGCGGTGTTGAAGCGCTCGCTTTTGGATCAGTTGGATGCGCAGGTCAAATTCGATCTGCCCTCCGCGCTGGTCGATGCCGAGGCTGCGCAGATTGCGCATCAGTTGTGGCATGAAGAAAACCCCGATGTGCATGATCACAACCATGGCTCGGTGGACACCACCGATGAGCACAAGAAACTGGCCGAGCGTCGTGTGCGCCTGGGTCTGGTTCTGGCTGAAGTGGGCCGCAAGGCCGAAGTGTCGGTGTCCGATGCCGAGATGACTCAGGCCGTGTTGGCGCAGGCGCGTCAGTATCCGGGCCAGGAGCGGCAGTATTTCGAGTTCGTACAAAAGAACCCGAACATGCAGCAGCAGCTTCGCGCACCGATCTTCGAGGACAAGGTTGTTGATCATATCGTGGCAAGCGCCAAGGTGACCGACAAGGAAGTGTCGAAAGAAGATCTGCAAAAGCTGGTCGAAGCACTGGACGAGATGTAATCTGCCCCAATGGGGTAAAAGGGGCCGCTCCGCTGGGGCGGCCCTTTGATTTTGGGGGATGCGCGATGCCGGAATTTCTGCCTGATCTGCCTGTCGAGGGGATTTTGGAATGCCTGAAACGCTCACCCGGAAACGAGTTGCGCTCGGGCAAGTTTGACAGCCCCGAGTCTTCGGCAGCCCTTGTCGCCAATGCATTTGGCTGGTTCTTGAACCGCCCGCTGGTGTTGCCCGATCTGCCCGGAGTGCCTGCGGGGCAGGTGAAATCGGTTACTCTGGAGGCCGAGATGCGGTTTCCATGGACGGGCGGGCGGCATCCCTGGCTTGATGTGGGGATCGAAACCGACACCACGCTGATCGGCATCGAAAGCAAGCGCTATGAGCCGTTTCGCCC
>JAGPBG010000264.1 GCA_018063485.1 Cypionkella sp. | reverse complement strand
GGCCTGGGGAGAAGCGCCCAGACCCGGCCCGTCGCTCAAACTCAACCGGGCGGACATAGCCGATGGTCGAGTGCCTGCGAACCGTGTTGTTGACCTGATGCTGTGGATTGCCCTTTCAACTGAGCTATAAGGGCGGATCGGCAAACCGCCATCCTCAAGCACAAGATGGAGGGATATCCGATCACCGTCGAGGCTTTCGCCCGCGCCAAGATCACTTGGGTCAGTCCGAGTTGGCCGTTGATATTGGCCGGCTTGAAGTCTTCGATGGTTTCAGCCGCGCTGTCAAAATTGCGGCAGGGTCAGCGCGGCTGCGGTTTGGTGTGGAAAGCAGCGCATTGGGCCAAACCACCCCATCACCACAATTTTGCGCGGCCTCTGTTCGATCATGATCGAATGCCGGGCGCGGTGTTGCAAGATCGTCATGGCGCGCGGTTGTTATGCGCCATCAGAAAAACCGCGGCCAACCCCATGGCCACCACCACCAAGGCTGCGGGTGCGGCCTCGTTCAGCCGCTCAAGGCTCGCCAATTCGAACACGCGGGTAGACAGGGTGTTATAATTGAAAGGGCGCAACAGCAGGGTAGCGGGCAGCTCTTTGACGCAATCAACAAAAACCACCAGCAGCGCCGTTGCCACCGAGCCGCGCATCAGCGGCAAATAGACTGCGCGCAACGTGCCACCCGCACTGCGCCCCAAACTGCGCGCTGCCAGCGGCAAGGAGGGGGAAATCCGCCCGAAAGAGCTGTCAACCGCGCCCTGAGCGATGCCGAAAAACCGCACCACATAGGCGAGGATGATCGCTGCCGCCGTACCGGTAATCAACAGGCCCGGATCATGGCCGGTCAGATCAAGGATTAGGTCAGCCAGCCGATGATCCATAGCCGCCAGCGGGATCAGCAACCCGACCGCCAGCACCGCCCCAGGGGCAGCATAGCCCACAGTCGTGACCGGCAAGACCCAGCGCGCCATGCCCCGCCCGACCAATCTCACGCCATACACCAAAAACAGGGCAGCCGTCACTGCAACAACCGACGCAATCGCACCCACCACAACCGTATTCAATGCGGCCTGCGCCAACCCCTTGGCCAGCCAGACCTGCGGCTTGGAAAACGCCAGTGCCACCATCACAGCGACGGGCAGCACAAAGCCGATGGCAAAGGGAAACAGGCAGAGCAGCGTCGCAATCCAGGCCTTCGCCCCGCTCAATTGCCGTGGCTCGATCGGGCGCGAGGCGCGTGACGGGCGATGAAAGCGCGCATTGCGTCGGCTCAGGCGCTCGATGGTAACCAACACCAGAATCAGCGCCAGGATCACACCCGAGAGTTGCGCGGCACCGCCTGCGTTATTGCCGTTCAGCCAGGTGGAAAACACTCCGGTGGTCAGGGTTTGCACACCGAAATGTTCAACCACCCCAAAATCTGCCACCGTTTCCATCAGCGCAAGTGCCACCCCCGCCGCAATCGCCGGGCGGGCAAGCGGCAGGCCCAAACGCCAAAACACGCCCCACGGCCCCTGCCCCAATGCGCGCGCCACCTCATAGGTGCTGCCCGATTGCTCGCGAAACGCGGCTCGGGCCAACAGAAAAACATAGGGAAACAGCGCCGCCGACAGCACCACAATTGCCATCCCGATGCTGCGCACCTGCGGAAACCAATAGTCGCGCGCCGAGGACCAACCGAAAGTCGCGCGCAGGCTGCTTTGCAAGACCCCCGAGTAATCCAGAAAATCAACCAGCGCGTAGGCCCCGACATAGGCTGGAATCGCCATTGGCAACAACAATGCCACGCTCAACCAACGCTGACCGGGAAAACGATACATGGTGACCAGCCAAGCCGCCCCGGTGCCGACAGAAGCCGTCAGCATCCCCACCCCGGCCATCAGAATCAACGTATTACCGAAATAGCGCGGCAACACCGTGGCCAGAAGATGCGGCCAGATGTTTTCGGTTGGATGAAAGGCCAGCCACAGCACCGACAGAATCGGCGCCACCACCACGGCAGCGATCAGCACTGCACCAACCGACCATATATCCGGCCAACTGCGGCGGTGCCGCGCGGGGTTGGCCAATGCGGGGAAATTAGTCTGAGTATTTTTATCAGCGATCATGAGATCTGCGACTACAGGAAAGCGGTTCCCCTGTCCAGAAAAGCGATTATACTGCGCCAAAAGCAAGGCCGGGCAAACCAACGCGGCCAAAACAACAAGGCAGGCCAAAGATCAATGCGGATAGTTTATCACCTTGGGGCACATTTCACCGATGAAGACCGACTGATCAAATGTTTGCTGAAAAATCGCGACACCTTGTCAAAGCAAGGTGTTGTGGTGCCGGGGCCGAAGAAATACCGCAACCTTTTGCGCGACACCGCGATCGAGTTGAAAGGTCAGGCGGCCAGCATCGACAGTCAGGCCCTGATCCTCGATCAGATCATGGACGAAGATCAGGCGGATCGGCTGATCCTGAGCTGGGATTCCTTTTTGTCCTTGCCGCCTTGGGTGCTCAAGGACACGCTTTATCCTGCGGCCGGTGATCGGGTCCGCGCTTTTTCGCAGATTTTCCCGCAAATCGAAGCCGAATTTTTCCTCGCGGTCCGAAACCCCGCCAGCTTCTTGCCCGCCCTTTACGAAAAGGCGGGGGCGAACAAAAGCTATGACGCGTTTCTTGAGGGGGCCGATCCATTGCAACTGCGCTGGTCGGATGTGATCGAGCGCATTCTGGACGCCAACCCCGATGTGCCACTGACGGTCTGGTGCGATGAGGATACGCCGCTGATCTGGCCCGAGGTGCTGCGCGCGGTGGCCGGGGTTGATCCGGCAACGGTGTTTGAAGGCGAGGATGACCTTTTGGCCATGCTGATGTCGGGCGAAGGCCTTACGCGGATGAAGGCCTACCAAGAAACCCACCCCACCGGATCGTTGCTGCAAAGGCGCAAAGTGGTTTCGGCGTTTCTCGACAAATTCGCCCTGCCAGAGCGCATTGCGATGGAATTCGAGATGCCGGGTTGGACGGCAGACTACGCCGCCGCCCTGACGCGCGCCTATGAAGAGGATGTAGCGCGCATCATGGCGATGCCAGAGGTCACCTTCCTGGCCGCCTGACCTTGTTCAGGCCATGCCCAGCGCGGATTTATACATCTCGATGATTGCCTCTTCCTCGGCAATCTCGTCGGGCTTGCGTTTGCGCAGCGCGATCACCTTGCGCATGACCTTGGTGTCATAGCCGCGCCCCTTGGCCTCGGCGAACAGTTCCTTTTCCTGTTCGGCGACGTCCTTCTTTTCAGAGGCCAATTGTTCAGCACGTTCGATGAATTGGCGCAACTCGTCTGCGGTCACGCTATAGGTGTCGGTCACGTCATTCATCGGGGCGCTCCTTGCTGGCGGAAAATCAACGCCGCTTCCTACCTTGGCCCATGGGGCGGGCGCAAGCGCGCGCGCACTTGCAAGGCGCAGATTGAGCGGCTAGTCGATAGGACGCAGGCAAAGGAGGCAGATATGAACGCGGCAAACAGCGGATTTGGCACCATGGATTACATGATCTGGACTGGAGCCGCCCTGACTTTGGTGGGCGTCATAGGGCTGGTCTGGTGCATCCGGCTGGCCATGAAGGCCCGAAGCGCCGGATTGAGCGGTGAGGCCATGGCAGCGGTCTTGCGCCGTGTGACGGTTTACAATCTTGCGGCGCTGGCGATATCAGGCATCGGATTGATGCTGGTGGTGGTCGGGGTCATTCTGATCTGAGCGTCAGAGTCGGTTCAGATCGGCAAAGTGACGTTCCTCACGGATCAGACGGTCAATCAGCGGAGCTGGTGTATAAAGCGCGGGCTGGCTTGCCGCCCGATGCCGCAAATCCGAACGCAGCACCAGCAGGCCGCGCTGATCCGCCCAATGCATTGGCCCGCCAAGCCGACGCGGCACCAGACCCGACAGGATGGCCACCGTATCGACATCGCCGGGGCGCAGGGCAACCCCCTCGCCCACCAGCAGCGCCCCTTCATTGGCCAGCGCGCAAAGGCAGGCATCTGCCAGCGCGCGCGCGAACACATCCAAAGGGCGCGCGGCCGGCACCAGCGGCACGCCCAGCCCTTCGGCGGACAGAACCTGCGCCAGAGCATACCGCGGGGTTCCCTCGGCCTCAATCGCTGCAATGGCAGCCGCGAGGCTTTTGC
>JAGPBG010000263.1 GCA_018063485.1 Cypionkella sp. | reverse complement strand
GGGCAGGGCATAGCTATGAGCGGGTGCGTGCGATGCTGGTGTTTGACAACGTACAAGCGGTGCAAAGCCATGATATCGACCGCGCTGATACAGCGGCGGTGCTGTCGCTGCTGTCGATTGCGGTTGAGCCATTGGCGGAAGGCGCGGCGCGGATACGTCTGACCTTGGCAGGGCAGGGCGGCCTTGCGATATCGGTCGAAGTGCTGGAGGTCTCGCTTGCCGATGTGACTCGCCCGCATCTGGCCACTTCGGCGCATAAGCCACAGCACAGGTCATGACATTTTGGTCGTCGTGTGACAGCGCATTTGAAGGCCATCGTGAGCGAGCTTGTATATAACTGACCGGTCAGTTATATATGCACATGGCCGAATCCCTTGTCACACCGCCCAAATTCCGACGTCGCGCCAAAGCGCGCCCGGATGAGGTGCTTGATGCCGCCCTTGGGCTGTTCGCGGCACAGGGCTATGCGCAAACCAGCGTTGAGCAGATTGCCCGCGCGGCCGGGCTGTCAAAGGGCGCTGTCTATCTTTATTTTCCATCAAAACAATCGCTTCTGGAAGGGTTGGTGCGCCGGGCAGTGGTACCAGTGGCGGATGAGGCGCTGCGCCGGATTGCCGATTATCGCGGTGATCCGCGCCCGCTGATCCGGCAGGTCTTTGGGTTCCTGCGCGACAGTCTGGCCGATCCCGCAGTGTTACAAGTGCCGAAACTGGTGATCCGAGAGGCGGTCGCCGCCCCAGACATCGCCCGCATGTATCGCATCGAGGTGCTGGACCGGGTGCTGCCTGCATTCATCGGTCTGATTGCGCAAGCCGTTTCGGCGGGGCATATCCGCCCGGTTGACCCTGAATTGGTGTTGCGGTGTTTGCTTGGCCCGGTGCTGCTGCATCTGGTGCTTGCCGAGGTTTTTGCCATTACCCCCAAGGGCGGCCTTGAACTCGACCTTATGATCGACACCCATCTGACCCTTCTTTTTGCCGGCCTTGAGCCCGAGAAAGGCCACCATGACTGATCTGTGGGCTTGGATTATTGGCCTTTTTGCATTGCTGATCCCGTCGCTTGGCCCAGCACCTGACCCCAGTTTCAACGGCTATGTCGAGGCCGACTACATCTATGTTGCCCCCTCCAGCGCCGGCCGGATCGAGGCGATTGCGGTGGATGAGGGCGATCTGGTGCAAAAGGGCCAGCTTTTGGTGTCGATGGAAACCACCGCACAAACCGCCGCCTTGCGGGCCGCTACCGCAGGAGTTGCTGTGGCCAAGGCCAATCTGGCCAACCTCAGCACCGGGGGGCGCACAGCCGAGGTGGAGGTGATCCGCGCCAGCCTGCACTCTGCCGAGGCGCGCCAACATCTGGCTGCAACGGTGCTGGAACGCTCAAGCAATCTGCTGGCGCGCGGGCTGGTGCCTTCGGCCCAGGTCGATGCCGACCGGGCCGCGCTTGCCAGCGCCGATGCCCAGGTGGACCAGTTGCGCGCGCAGTTGCAGGTTTCCGAACTGCCTGCCCGCGATGCGCAACGCATCGCCGCCGAAGCCTCGCTGGATATGGCGCGTGCCGAATTGGCGGCTGCGCAATTCAACCTGGATAGCCGTTTGGTGCGCGCACCTGATGCCGGCAAGATCGAAAAGCGGTTTTTCGATCCCGGCGAAGTGGCCGCTGCCGGTGCGCCAGTCCTGTCGCTGTTTCGCCCCGATAACCTCAAGGCGATTTTCTTTGTGCCCGAAGCACAGCGCGCCACGCTGGCAGTTGGCAAGCGTCTCAGCGTGAGTTGTGACGGCTGTGCTGCAGGACTTGGCGCCGAAATCACGCGTCTTGCTGATGAGCCGCAATATACCCCGCCAATCCTTTACAGCCGCGACGAACGCGGGCGGCTGGTGTTTCGCGCCGAAGCGCGATTGCTGGCATCCACCGGTTTTCTTCCTGGCCAGCCTGTCACCCTGGTCCCGCAGAAATGACTGACGCGTCTGCGATTTCTGTCCGTGGTCTGACCAAAAGTTTCAATGGCCGCAAAGTCGTGGATAATTTTGATCTCGATGTTCCCAAGGGCGCGATTTACGGCTTTCTTGGTCCCAATGGCAGCGGCAAGACCACAACAATCCGCATCATGTGCGGTCTTTTGCTGCCCGACAGCGGCGGCGGCACTTGTCTGGGCTATGATATCTTGACCGAGGCGCAAAGCATCAAGCAAAACGTCGGCTATATGACGCAACGATTTTCGCTCTACGAAGATCTGACCATCCGCGAAAACCTCGATTTCATGGCGCGGATGTTCGGCATGGCCGACCGTCGCGCCAAGGTGTCAGAGGCGCTGGAAAATCTGGGCCTCAGTGATCGCGCGCATCAACTGGCGGGCACCCTGTCAGGTGGCTGGAAGCAACGGCTGTCGCTCGCCGCCTGTCTTTTGCATCAGCCGCGCCTGTTGTTGCTCGATGAGCCGACCGCAGGCGTTGATCCCAAGGCGCGACGCGATTTCTGGGATGAGATCCGCAAACTTTCGGCGATGGGGATCACGGTGCTGGTTTCGACCCATTACATGGACGAGGCGGTGCAATGTGACTTCATCGCCTATATTGCCTATGGCAAAAAACTGATTTCCGGCCCCGCGCCGGATATTCCCGATATGATCGGCCTGACCACATGGCGGGTTGAAGGGCCGGGGATCACTGCGCTTGAGGCGGAATTGCGCGCCACCCCCGGCGTGGAACAGGTCGCCCGCTTTGGTGCGGTGCTGCATGTCTCGGGCGTAGACGCCGATGCCTTGGGCGGGGTGGTAAAAGCCCAGATTGCCAAGGCCACGCATCACTGGACCCAGCAAAAGGGCGGGCTGGAAGAGGCGTTCATCTACTTGATGACGCAATCAACCGACAATTTCAGTGGCGGGGCGAAGGCATGAATTTCTCACGCTTTCTGGCGGTGCTGATCAAGGAATTCGTGCAGATGCGCCGCGACAGGGTGACTTTTGCGATGATGATCGGCATCCCGGTGATGCAGCTTTTGCTGTTTGGCTATGCCATCAACATGGACCCGAAACACCTGCCCACCCTGGTGGAAATCGCCGATGAAAGCCCGCTGTCGCGCGCGGTACTGATGGGGATGAAGCAGTCGGAGTATTTCGATTTTGTGGGCCAGGTCACCAGCCCTGCCGAGGGCGATCTGGCGCTGCGCGAGGGGCGGGCGAATTTCATCATCGTGATCCCGCCGGATTTTGAGCGCGATGTCTTGCGCGGCCTTGCGCCGCAGATTCTGCTGTCCGCCGATGCCTCGGACCCGTCGGCGGCAGCGGGGGCGGTGGGGGCGATTACAGGGATCGTGACCCTGGCAACGCAACAGGTGCTGACCGGGCCTCTGGCCACTACTGCCGCCAAACCCGCGCCGTTTTCGGTGGTGGTGCATCGACAATATAACCCCGAAGGCAAGACTTCGATCAACATCGTGCCGGGGCTGTTGGCGATCATTCTGTCGATGACCATGGTGATGATCACCGCCGTTGCCATCGTGCGCGAGGCCGAAAAAGGCACGATGGAGACGCTGATTGCCACACCTGTCCGCCCCGCCGAGGTGATGCTGGGCAAGATCATGCCTTATATCATCGTGGGTTACGTCCAGACCTTGGTATTCTTGTTGGCCGCGCGGTTCTTGTTCGATGTGCCATTCGTTGGCAACCCGCTGGCATTTTTTGTGGGATTCAACCTCTATATCATCGTTAATCTTGCGCTGGGGTTCTTGATTTCCACCATTGCGCGCTCGCAAATGCAGGCGATGCAAATCTCGTTTTTCACCTTGCTGCCAACGATCCTGCTGTCGGGCTTCATGTTTCCTTTTGCCGGAATGCCGGCTTGGGCGCAGATGATCGGCTCGGCGATTCCCGCCACGCATTTCCTGCGACTGACCCGAAAAGTGATGCTGAAAGGGGCGGGAATGGCCGAGATTGCCCCGGATATGCTGGCAATTTTCCTGATTTCGGTGGTGATCGTGGCGCTGGCGTTGAAGCGCTACCGGCAGACGTTGGATTAGGGCGACAGATGAAGCTTGCAGCCGCTGTTTTCGCAAAGGGTGGCAAGGCCAGGCGGCAGCGGGGCATCGGTGAAAAGCGCATCCAGATTGGCAAGGTTGGCCAGCCGCACCGGGGCCACCCTTGAGAATTTCGAGTGGTCAGCCACCAGAAAC
>JAGPBG010000262.1 GCA_018063485.1 Cypionkella sp. | reverse complement strand
GACAATATCTGTTCGGTCAATGTGGTGCCTGAGCGCATCATGCCCAGAATGAACACCGGGCGGCGCTTTATCGGCGCGCTTGGGGTGAGTGGGGGGAGCGCATCGCGGGCAAATCGGCGCATCAGATCCTTGTAAAAGCTTTTGGTCACATCAAAGGAGTAATTCGCAGCCTTGCTGCGCAAATCATTGCCGAGTTGCAGATGCTTGAAAGCCGCATCAACCTCACCCAGCGCTTCAAATGTCTTGGACAGGGCAAAGTGCAGAGCGGTCTTGTCGCCCTCGGTTGATGAGGGGGCTTCCAGCAGATCCAGCATGGTTTTGATCTTCGGATCGTCCGCGGGAAGATCCACCACGCGGCACAGGCTGAAATAGAGCGAGCCAGCGTTTGGATGGGCGTCGATTGCCCTGCGAAACTCGGCTTCCGCTCCGGCAAGATCCCCTTCGGAGAACAGAAAGTTACCGTGATTCACCATGAAGCGGAAATCATTGGGCCATTTCAGGCGGGCTTGCTGAAAGCCTGTGCGCGCCTTGTCAAGTTGGCCAGCCGCAACCATTGCCGCAAGAAGTTGGGTTTTCAGATCGGCATTGTCGGGGTCGTTTTTCTCAAGCCGTTCAAAAATCTCAACGGCTTCGGCGTCACGTTTCTGAATTGCCCTGATCTGTGTCAGGGCTTGCAGCAAAGGCACCTCGTCCGGGTTATGCTTGAGCGCGCGCACCAATACATTGCCGGCTTCGGTTGTCTTGCCGATTGCCTTCAAGCCATTTGAAAAATTCAGGCTTGCGCCCCAATAGGCCGGGTCCAGCGTTACGGCCAGTTTGAGATGTTTCAGTCCTGCAAGTTTATGGTCTGCCTCGAAGAGGCCCTGCCCGAAAAGATTGTGCGCGCTGGCATTCCTGGGGTTTATCCTTACCCAGGCAACGGCCTCTTCCAGAGCATTCAGAATCCCGAGATTGGCCTTGATTTGCAGGTAACGCCTCACATGGGCTTGGGTGAACGGGCGGGCGGGAAGGCCTGTGGCGGCCTCCTGTGCCTCGATCAGCAGCGTCATCAAGCGGGTGTTGGTCGGATACCGATCCAGAGCCTCCAACATGGCGGCCCGCGCGAGGCCTGGGCGCCCCGCCTTGATTTCGGCGCGGGCGTTGCGAAGAGTCTGGTCGATGTTGATCGTCATGGGTACGCCTGATGTCATTGCTGCCTACGTCATAAGCCCTGGGTCCATGAGGTTCAACTCTGGTGGACCGGTCTTTTCTTTGGCATCGGTCTGTGGCCAAGTATCAAGAAAGCAAAGAAGGTGCGCCATGTCATTGCAAGAGATAAGCCGCAGAATCGCCGCTGCCGAGGCCAAAGCGGGGCGGTTGCCCGGTTCCGTGCGCCTGATAGCGGTGTCGAAGATCCAACCTGATGCGCGGGTCAGGGCCGTTCTGGCGGCGGGGCATCGGGAATTTGGTGAGAATTATGTGCAGGAGGCAGCGGCCAAATGGCCCGATTTTCGCGCGGAATTCGGACCGGTGACAGTGCATATGATCGGGCCATTGCAGACCAACAAAGCCAGGCTGGCGGTTGAGTTGTTTGACGCGATCCATACGGTTGACCGGCTGTCGCTGGCTGGAAAGCTGGCAAAGCTGGCACAGGCGCGCGGCACATCGCCCGAGTTGTTTGTTCAGGTCAACACCGGCGAAGAGCCGCAAAAGGCCGGAGTCATGCCTGCGGATCTCGATCCGTTCATCAAGGATTGCCGGGGGATGGATTTGCCACTGGCGGGCCTGATGTGCATTCCGCCCGACGCAGAGGATGCGGCACCACATTTTGCGGTTTTGGCAGAAATGGCGGCGCGCAACGGGCTGAGTGGGTTGTCCATGGGGATGAGTGGCGATTTCGAGGCTGCCATAGCGGCGGGTGCCACCCATGTTCGGGTTGGTTCCGCGATTTTCGGGGCGCGCGTGTGACAGATTTGCTATTGGCGGCGCAGGGCAGGATCGGTGGTCAGGATTTCGGCCTGAAGGATCGGCTTGATTTCTTTCAGGTTGCGCCTTGGGCGCGCTCCAATCCGTTTCTTGGCATGGGTTGCGCAGGTCCTACGGCAAATGACCTGATTTTGCGGCTTTGGTGGCAAGGTAGGCGCGGTTTTGGGCGGTATGGCCGACATGCAGAGGCACCCGTTCCGTCACGGTGATACCGCAGTCGGCCAGCATCGCCAGTTTCCGGGGGTTGTTGGTCAGCAAGCGGACTGCAGAAAACCCCAGCTTTTGCAGGATCATCGCCCCGATGCGGAAATCGCGTTCATCATCTTCAAAGCCAAGGCGGTGGTTTGCCTCTACCGTATCAAAGCCTTGATCTTGCAGGGCGTAGGCGCGCAGCTTGTTGGCAAGACCGATGCCGCGACCTTCTTGGTTGAGATAGAGCAGCAGGCCCGATCCTTCTGACCCCATCTGGGCAAGGGCTGCATGAAGTTGGGGGCCGCAATCACATTTCAGACTGCCCAGAACATCGCCGGTAAAACAGGCGGAATGGAGGCGAGTCAGCACCGGTTCGGCGCGATCCGGGCGACCGATTTCAACAGCATAGTGTTCAGCGCCGCCATCGTCGGGGCGAAAGATGTGCAGGCGACCGGCGTTGGAGGCCTGAATTGGCAGGCGGGCAGAGACGACGGATGAAAGTGGAGCAAGTCGGGTCAGATCGGGCCACAGATCATCCGAAACCAGTGTCAGGTGATGCTGTGCCGCAAAGGAGGAGCCATCAGGCAGCGCAACCAGAAGCATCGCGGGCAGAAGTTGTGCCGATTTTGCCAAGACGAGGGCGGTGCGATGCAGGTCCGCCGAACCATCGCGCAACGCGTGCAGCGGACCTTTGAGTGGGGTATTCAAATCATCGGTTGGGTTGGCCAGCGCGCAGAGCCACCGCAGATCTGCTTCTTTCGGCACCGATAGCCGCACCAGATCGCCATCATACACGCGGGCCTTCAAGGTTTCGGCGCGGCGCGCTGTCAGGGCCAACTCCATAGGGCCGAATCTGCGCAGGGATTGCAGTCTTTCATTCGACAACTCTTCGACGGCTGCGGCCAACATGGCGCTTCCACCATGCGTAAGCACCACTGGCAAGCCCAAGCGCAGATCGCTGCGGGCGCGGGCAAGGGTTTCGGTGCGGGATGGTGTCAGGCTCATTTCAATCTCCTGTTTCTTCCTTAGGCCACGGGGCGCGGAATTGAAACAAAGGACGGGCTGACGACACGACCGCGTGAGAACATTGTTGCAAATCTTGTCGCAAGGGTGAAGCAGGCGCATGTCATGGCGCAAGGGGCCAATGAAACCCGGTGTGATGGAGGCCGAAATGGCAACGCTGCGTAAAGTTCTGCTGGTGGACGACGATGACGATCTGCGCGAGGCGCTGAGCGAACAACTGGTGATGACCGAGGATTTTGATGTCTTTGAGGCACGCAATGGTGTCGAAGGGATGGAGAAGGCCAAGGCCGGGCTTTACGATCTGGTGATCCTTGACGTTGGTTTGCCAGACACCGACGGACGTGAGTTGTGCCGCCGGATGCGCAAGACCGGGGTGAAAAGCCCGATCATGATGTTGACCGGGCACGACACTGATTCGGACACCATTCTGGGTCTTGATTCGGGTGCGAATGATTATGTGACCAAGCCGTTCAAGTTTCCGGTGCTTTTGGCACGCATCCGTGCGCAGTTGCGCCAGCATGAGCAATCCGAGGATGCGGTGTTCCAACTGGGACAATACACCTTCAAGCCGGCGCTGAAATTGCTGGTAGATGCCAAGGACAAGAAAATCCGGCTGACCGAGAAAGAAACCAATATTCTCAAATACCTCTATCGCGCACAATCCGCGGTTGTGGCCCGTGATGTGCTTTTGCATGAGGTGTGGGGATATAACGCGGGCGTCACCACTCATACGCTTGAGACCCACATCTACCGGTTGCGCCAGAAGATCGAGAGTGACCCATCTAACGCACGTCTGCTGATAACTGAGAGCGGTGGCTATAAATTGGTTGCGTAAACGTCATATTGTTGTCTGAATCGAAACATAGGGTGAGAGTCAGGCGTGAGTTTCGCCAAAGGTTCCCCTTGCCATGTCGGGGTTATGACATGGCACCTCCCTGTTGGACCTGGCCGGGCCTCGTGCCCGGCCTCTTTTTTACCCGGCCCTGGTTG
>JAGPBG010000261.1 GCA_018063485.1 Cypionkella sp. | reverse complement strand
ACCGTGACAGGCGCGGCGGTTCTCGCCGTGGTTTTTGCGTTGGTCTGGGATATCTGGTCGGATTGGCGCATGGCATTTGCCGTTCTGACTGTTGCCATGCTCACGATCCTGGCACTGGGCATCCATGATCTGATCCAAACCCGCGACGCCATTTTGCGCAATTACCCGATGATCGCACATTCGCGCCTTTTCTTTGAGGATATCCACCCCGAAATTCGGCAATATCTCTTTGAAGGCGATAGGGACGGCGCCCCTTTCCCGCGTGACCAGCGTGCTATTGGTGCCGGACAAGGCCGAAGCTGTTGCGAATTTCCAGCGAAACACCTTGATGCCGTTTCAGAACTGGTTGCCGCTGCGGGTCTTTAGCATCCTTCGTAATTGCGTCCGCATCATGTCATGCGCCGCGCATGCTCTGATCAGGTTATCTCTTTTGCCGAACGGTATGAGGTGATGGCACCGGGCCAATTGCTTGGCGGGACCAAAGTATCCTCACGCTTTGCCGCCGCATGGGCTCACGCATCGGCAAACAGTATCATGCGCGTGGGCCAGAGCGCGTTAGTCAGATTGAATTCACCTCGCAACAGGCCCTAGAGTGACAACGCGAGTTTGCGCCCTTCATGAAAAGCATAGGCGGCCAATCGCGGCGCGACACAATCGCCAACCCGATGCGTTGATTTCCCGTCAAAACTTGCGGGCCAAGGATCAAAGGCCTGGTTGGTTGTGGCCATAACCAGCCCAGAGGCGGCCAGAGTGGTTTGCTCGCCCGTCAACATGTTGCGCACACTTACCCCGTTGCCATGCCAACGGCTGACACAATGCTCGGTCAGCATCTTGACCCCGAGTTGCGCCATCCTGCGCCGGGCCGGTCCGTCGGCCGCAGTGCGCGCGATCTCTTTGCCGACAAAGGCTTCGGGGGTTACAATCGTCACCTGCTTTCCTTGCTCGGCTAAGGCCCAGGCGGTGCCCACGCCACGCCAGTTGCTGCCCTCATCGTAAACCACGACGGAATCGCCCAACCGGGCCTCGCGGCGCAGCACGGCCTCAGGTGACCAGACCCCGCCTGCGGCAATCCCCGGCAATTCCGGCTCATGCGGAACCCAGCGCCGGAATCCGGTTTCATCGGGCAAGGAACCACTCGCCAGAATCACCGTATCGGCAGGGTGTTCGGCAATTTCCGCCCCGTCGAGAAAGGTATTCAGCCGCAAGGTAACCCCAAGTTTCTCGAACTGGCGCTCATACCAATCCATGAGATCGAGAATCTGCGCCCGACGCGGCTGCATGCCGGCGAGCCGGAACTGACCGCCTACAACAGGCAGAGCCTCAACGATTTCAACCTTGTGCCCGCGTTCTGCGGCAGCGCGGGCAGCTTCCAGTCCCGCCGGGCCAGCCCCCACCACCAGCACCGATTTCACCAAACCCGCGGCCTGAAAACGATCTCCGCCCCATTCGAATTCCCGCCCAGCCGACGGGTTGATCAGGCAGGAAATCCAGTAATCGCGCGAGCGCCGTCCCCAGCACATTTGATTGCAGGAGATACAGCTACGAATATCTTCAACGCGCCCCTCCATGGTTTTCCGCGCCAGATGTGGATCGGCGATCTGGCCGCGCACGATGGAAACCAGGTCCGCCTCGCCCGAAGCGATGATTGTTTCGGCATTCTCGGGCGTGCGTATTCCAGCCTCCGAGGTAATGACCGCATGTTTGACGACGGCTTTCAGTTGCACCGTCATGGGGGTTGTCAGTTTTTCACCATGCGTGAAAGGCGGGATGATCCCCTCAAAATCGAGATAGCCACCATAGCCACAGGTCACATAATCCACATGTCCGGTTGAATCATGCAGGCTGATGATTTCGCACAGGTTTTCGGCCGAAAGCGTAACTGAATAGGCCGTGGAATAGCTGATGGCCAGACCGACGATGAAATCATCCCCACAGGCACGCCGGATATTTTCGATCAGCGTTCGGGAAAACCTCGTTCGGTTCTCTAGGCTGCCGCCCCATTTATCATGGCGTTTGTTCGACCAAGGGGTCCAGAACTGATCGAGCAGCGAGTGATAGGCGGCCCAGACCTCCACTCCTTGGAACCCTGCCTTTTTTGCCCTGATCGCAGCGGCTAAATGGGCCTCAAGCAGTTCCTCAATTTCCGTCTCTGTCATGGCGTGTGAGCCATCGGAATCATGATAGCTTGGCCCGCCCGAGGGTGACCAATGCGGCGCAAAGCTGAGATCGCTATCACCATGCGCGCCAATGTGGTAGAGTTGCTGGCAGATCACCGCCCCGGCCGCTTTCACCTTGTCGGTGATACGGCGTAAATGTGGGATGATCTCATCCGACGAGTGCACAAGGTTGCCGCGCGTCAGAACTCCGGTGCGGTGAACCGGCACAGGTTCGGTCACAATCATACCGGCGCCACCCAAAGCACGTTCGACCAGATACCCCTCCATTCTTGGGCCGGGAATACCCTGATCCGACATGTTGTTGGTATGGGCACCGAACACGAAGCGATTGCGCAAGGTTTGTCCACGCAGCGACAGCGGGGACAGCAAGTGGCGATATTGGGTCATGGGCGGGCCTCCGGTTGCCAACAGCCTAGCCAGCCAAAGCCCCCCATGTGAGCGGCACTGGCGACATTTGATGGTCAAATCTCGCCAGTTGCCTCAAAATCCGGGCTGCTCGTCTTGAGCCAAAAGGTAACCCAAGTCAGGCGCGTTGGGAGTCTCGCAACAGCGGCCTATTCGGCAGCCGAATCCCACCCCGAAATCGCCTTGACCTCAAGGAACTCCTCCAGCCCCCAATGCCCGCCTTCACGCGCACGGCCCGATGCCTTCACTCCGCCAAACGGCGCCCCTGCGCCACGCGATTTTCCATTCATCTCAACCATTCCCGAACGCAACGCGCGCGCCAGCCGATTGCGACGGATACCATCGGCAGATTGCACATAATTGGTCAGGCCATAGGGAGTATCATTGGCGATATGCACCGCTTCGGCTTCGGTCTCGAAAGGAATGATCGACAGCACCGGGCCAAAAATCTCTTCCCGTTCAATCGTCATTCCCGGCTTTACATCGGCAAACACCGTGGGCTTGACGTAGAAGCCGCGATTGAAGCCCTCGGGCAGGCCGGGGCCGCCCGCGACCAATCGTGCGCCTTCGTCGATGCCCTTTTGGATATAGCCCTGAATCTGCTCCCATTGGCGCTTGTTCACCACCGGACCGATGTGTTTGCCCGGCTCATGTGCAGACCCCACCTTGATCGAATTCGCCACCTCGGTAGCGATCTCAACCGCGCGATCATAGAGTGGACGTTCCACCAACATGCGGCTGGGCGCGTTGCACGACTGGCCCGAGTTGTTCATCAAATGGCGCACGCCGCGCTCGACAGCGCTATCATCGGCATCGGCGAAGATCAGGTTGGCACCCTTGCCACCCAATTCCAGCGTAACGCGCTTCAACGTCTCGGCCGCGGCTTTGGAAATAGCGCGACCAGCGCGGGTCGAGCCGGTGAAAGAGATCATTTCAACATCAGGATGGGCCGAAAGAGCGGCACCTACGCCCATGCCGTCGCCGTTCACCAGATTGAACACGCCGGGGGGAACCCCTGCGTCGTGGCAGAATTCGGCAAAGATCATCGCATCAAGCGGGCTTTCCTCAGAGGGTTTCAGCACGCAGGTGCAACCCGCAAGCATCGCCGGAATCGCCTTGAGCGCGATCTGATTCATCGGCCAGTTCCATGGCGTGATCAGGCCAACAACGCCGATTGGCTCCAAAGCAATACGGTCGTTCGGAGCATGGGGGCCAAGCGGGCGCACCCATTCCATCGCATCAAAGGCCGTCAGAAAGTTGGACGTATGCCAAGGCAAGCAAGGGGCCTGACTGCCGCGCGCCAAGTCAATGGGAGCACCCATTTCCGTTGCGATGGCAATCGCCAACTCCTCAAGTCGTGCTTCATATTGCTGAAGGATCTTCACCACCACATCGCGGCGTTGCGCGGGTGGCGTGGCGGCCCATTTTGGAAAAGCGGCCTTGGCTGCGGCAACCGCCGCGTTCAGATCGGCCTCAGACCCCAGCGAGATTATGACGCAGGGCTCTTCGGTGGAGGGGTCAATCACCTCACAATCGCGCGCGATAATCGGGTCCACCCATTTTCCGTTGATATAGAACTCTCGTTTGGTCAGCATGGCGGCCTCCTCAATTTGATCAGAAAC
>JAGPBG010000260.1 GCA_018063485.1 Cypionkella sp. | reverse complement strand
GCCCCTGCCAGCGCAAGCGGTAGGGCATCTGTTGGGCCAGTTCCGCCGCAAACAGCCCATGCCCCAAGGCCTGCGCCGCAATCTCCTTGCCACCTGCCAGAACCACCAGCCCTTCCGCGCCCGGATCAAAGGCCAGAACCGACCATTTGCCCCCGCGCTGGTGCAGACCCAGCACCGAAAACGGATCCTCATGCCGCCCCTCGACCAGGGCCGCAGCCGTGCTTTGGTCGATCAGGGGTTTTGCCATTCAACACTCTCTTTCAACAGGTTACAGCGCTGATTTAACATCCCATATTTCCGACATATAGCTGCGGATGGTGCGATCGGATGAGAAGAACCCCGACCGCGCCGTGTTCAACACCGCCATTTTCCCCCATCGCTCGGTATCGCGCCAAGCCAGATCAACCGCCGCTTGCGCCTGATCATAGGCATCAAAATCCGCCGCCACGAGGAAATAATCATGGTGCCAGATGCGGTCGAGCAAGCCGAAATAGCGATCCTTTTGATCCGGGCTGAACTGCCCCTGGGCTATCGCCTCCAGCGCCCCTTGCAACGCAGGGCTGGCCTCAATCGCAAAACGCGACTGATCCGCCATCTGCCGCTTGCGCAGAACCTCCGCAGCAGTCATGCCGAACAAAAAGAAGTTATCCCCCCCAACCTCTTGCAATATCTCAACATTCGCGCCGTCCAAAGTGCCAATCGTCACCGCGCCGTTCATCATGAACTTCATGTTCCCGGTGCCGGACGCCTCCATCCCCGCCGTGGAAATCTGTTCCGACAGATCCGCCGCCGGGATCAACCGTTCCGCCATCGAAACGTTGTAATTGGCCGGATAGACGATCTTCAGCCGATCCCCAACTTCAGGGTCAGCATTAACAACCGCCGTCACATCATTGATAAGGCGGATTATCTCCTTGGCCGCAGCATAACCCGGCGCGGATTTGCCGCCGAAAATCTTCACCCGTGGCACGAAATCGCCCGCAGGGTTGGCTTTGATCCGCTGATATTGCGCGATCACTTGCAGGATGTTCAGCAACTGACGCTTGTATTCATGGATGCGCTTTACCTGCACATCGAAAATCGCATCCGGGTTGACCTGCACCCCGGATTCGTCCGCAATCCACTGCGCCAAAGCGACCTTGCTTACCCGCTTGGCCGCCATAAACTCGCCCCGGAAGCCCTTGTCATCACTAAACGATTCCAAACCCTTCAACCGGTCAAGATCAGCCTCCCACCCTGGCCCGATGGTCTTGGTGATCAATTCAGCCAACGGCTTGTTGCACATTGCCAACCACCGGCGCGGCGTCACGCCATTGGTCATATTGGTGATCCGCCCCGGATGCAGACGGTTCAGCTCGGGGAACAAGGTTTCCCTGATCAATTCGGTATGCAACTGCGATACCCCGTTGACCTTATGCGCCATCACAAAGGCCAACTCGCCCATCCGCACTTCGTTATTCTTCACAATCGCAACGGAATGCGGCGGATGGAAGGTGCGGCGGTGCCACCTGTCAATGCGCTCCACAATCTGCATATGGCGCGGCAACACCGTACCAAAGGTAAAGGTTGACCACCGCTCCAAAGCCTCGGGCAGCAGCGTGTGATTGGTATAGCCCAGACAGCCTTGCGCCACCGGCAGCGCCTCATCAAACGCCATCCCATGCTCATCCACCAACAGCCGGATCAACTCCGGCCCCGCAATCGCCGGATGGGTATCATTCATCTGGATCGCCACCGACGCAGGCAAGGCGCGCAAGTCGGAATGATTGGAAAGATATCGCCGCAAGATGTCTTGCAAGGCGGCCGAGGTCAGGAAGAACTCTTGTTTCAGCCGCAATTCCTTGCCCTGATAGGTGGTGTCATCGGGATACAGCACCCGGCTAAGGGTGCGTGCCAAAGCCTCGGGTTCCGCCGCCGCCGCGTAATCGCCACGATTGAACCGCTTCAGATCGAACAGCGCCGTCGATTGCGCCCCCCACAGCCGCAGTGTATTGGCCCATCTGCCCTTCCAGCCGATCACCGGCGTGTCATGCGCCACGGCGCGCACGGTTTCGCCCGGCAGCCAAATCTCGCGCCCGTCAATCACGTCGACATGGCCGTGAAACGGCACGATATAGGCGCTTTCGGGTCGCGCAAACTCCCATGGGCCGGAATGGCTCAGCCAATCTTCCGGCATTTCCACCTGCCGCCCGCCCTCGAACCGTTGCTTGAACAGCCCATGCTCATAGCGGATGCCGTAACCATAGGCCGGGCAGCCCAGCGTCGCCATGCTTTCCATGAAACAGGCCGCCAGCCTGCCCAATCCGCCATTCCCCAGCGCCGCATCCGGCTCATCCTCGACAATCGCGTGGAAATCCTGCCCCAGATCACTCATCACCTTTTGCGCCATCTCGCGCAGGCCAAGGTTGACGGTGGCATCCTCCAGCAGACGCCCGATCAGAAACTCCATCGACAGATAGTAGACCCGCTTCCTGTCCTCGGCCCAAGTACGCCGTGTCGAGGCAAACCACGGCTCCACCACCCGGTCGCGAATGGCAAAAGACAGTGCCATGCGCCAGTCATAGCGGCTGGCATTGGGCATATCCTTGCCCAAAGTATAGGTCAGATGCCGCAAAACATCGGCTTGCAACAGGTTCGGCGTCAGTCTCGGATCAGTCACTCGGGATTCCATGATTGCGTTGTGATCGCCTGGCCAGTGGTCTGGGCATCTTTCGTCAAGAACTGTCGCCGATGCAAGATTTCATCAGTGCCTCACCGTTTGGGCAGCACAATGTTAGCGCAATCAATAGCGCATTCAATAGCGTCTATCCGGTGAAAATCAAACTCCCAAAACGGTTTGGGGTGCGCAATCCACCGCAAGACAGGCAAGCAAGATTCTTTCAAAAAGCCGCACAAGCAAAACATAAATCTGATCCAGATCAAATCCGCCCGAAAACAATCCCGCTAGGCTCGTCGGCAATTGCCTTCATGACAACGAATTTTTCAGGGAGTAAGCCATGCGACTGACCACCCGTTCCAACCTTGCCATGCGCACGCTGATGTATTGCGCTGCCAATCCCGGCAAGATCGTGCGCAAGGCCGAAATCGCCCGCACCTGTCAGGTTTCGGAAAACCATCTGGCGCAGGTGATCCACCTTTTGGCCCGCGACAGCTATCTGGCCACCCAACGCGGCCGCTCAGGCGGCTTGCAATTGGCGCGCCCTGCATCCGAGATCACCGTCGGCGCGGTGTTTCGCAGTTTCGAAAAGGTGCTGCCTTTCACCGAATGCAGCGAGGATCGCGCCAGCACCTGTCCTTTGGCCGGGGTTTGCCGGTTGAAATGTGTCCTCGGTGAAGCGCTGGATGC
Source organism: Cypionkella sp. (assembly GCA_018063485.1). GTDB lineage: Bacteria > Pseudomonadota > Alphaproteobacteria > Rhodobacterales > Rhodobacteraceae > CBDUEF01. The sequence goes on along the minus strand of JAGPBG010000260.1, from coordinate 875 downwards.
GTTTTATGCCAAGCTCGATGCGGTCACGGTGGCCGATCTCGTCGAGGGCAATCTGGCGCTTCAGGATTTGCTCAAAGCCGCTTGAACCGGCGCAGACGCAGCGCATTGCTCAACACGAACACCGACGAAAGCGCCATCGCACCGGCCCCAAGCATGGGCGACAGTTGCGGGCCGCCAAAAGGCACCAGCACCCCCGCCGCAATCGGGATCAGCGCGACGTTGTAACCAAAGGCCCAGGCCAGATTTTGCCTTATATTGCGCATGACCGCGCGGCTGAGGGCAATCGCATTGACCACCCCCATCGGATCGCCGGTCATCAGCACCACATCCCCCGCCTCGATCGCCACATCCGACCCGGACCCCATCGCAATGCCCACATCGGCCTGGGCCAGTGCCGGGGCATCATTGATGCCGTCGCCGACAAAACCGGTGCCTGCGCCCAAGCTGCGGATCACCTCCGCCTTGCCCTCGGGCAAAATACCTGCCCGCACATCCACAATGCCCAAACCGTCCGCGACAACCTGCGCCGTGGCCGCGCTATCTCCCGTCACCATCACCGACGAAATTCCCATATCGCGCAACGCCGACACTGCCGCCCGTGACTGCGCCTTGACGGGATCGGCCACCGCGATCAGGCCAAAAACCTTGTCGCCCCGCGCCACAAACAGCACGCCCTTACCCTCGGCTTGTGCCGCAGCCGCCTGCCCGGCCAAAGCCGCATCAATCCACGCAAACATCCGCGCCGAGCCAACCGCCACCGGTTCCTCGCCAATAAAGCCCCGCGCGCCCTGTCCCGGCACCGCTTCAAACCCCGTCACCACCGGCAAGACCAAGCCCTTTGCCGCCTCCAACACCGCCGCGGCCAGTGGATGCTC
>JAGPBG010000259.1 GCA_018063485.1 Cypionkella sp. | reverse complement strand
CGTTTCAGCGGATACCGGCGGCCTTGAGTCTGGGCAGCACTGTGTCACGGAAATAAGGAAATTCCTTGACATAATCGACAAAGGACAGCGTGGTTCCGGCAAATCCGGTCTGGTGCAGCTTGAGGATGCCTTCGGCCACATCATCGGGCGTGCCGACCAAGGGAAAGCCGCCGTGACCCATGGCGAACAGGTGTTTGATCTGCGCCAGAAGATCATGCGGGAAGCTGTGGGCATGGGCGAATTGCAGGTTGACCAGATTGTCGACAGCATCCGTATCGGTATTGTCGACCGCCGTGTGCTTGAGGAAAGCCTCTGCCTCTTCTCGGGTGGGGCGACAGATGACGTGGCTAAAGGTCAGCACATCCACCTTGCGGCCCTTGGCCTTGGCCTGGGCCTTGAGATCGGCAATTTCGGTTTTCGAGCGGTCAAGATCAATCGCCGGGGTGAAGAGGAAATTCGCGTTGTCGGTGGCAAATTCGCGGCCCTGCGGTGAGCCTGCGGCGTTGATGACGGGCACCGAGCCGCGAACCGGTTTGGGATCGCCCTGGATGCGTTTGGCTTTGAAATACGTGCCGTCCCAATCGAACCTCTCGTCTGACGCCCAGAGTTTGCGCACCAGATCAAACCATTCCTGCGCATAGGCGTAACGGGTTTCGTGATCATCGGGCAGGGCAAGGCCAAGCGCCTCATATTCAGGTTTGTTCCAACCCGCGACGATGTTCAACCCCGCACGGCCATGGCCGATCTGGTCGATGGTGGCGATCTGCTTGGCCACCACGGCGGGGTGATTGGCGGCGGTATGGATGGTGGCGAACACGGCGATATTTTTGGTCGAAGCCAGAAGCCCTGCCGCCCAGGTCATGGTTTCCAGCACATTGCCGTGGAAATCAGTCTCGCCGCCATAGCCGATCCAGCGCGCAATCGGCAGCATGAAATCAATCCCGGCTTCATCGAGCATCTTGCCAAGGGTGAGGTTGTTGTCCCAGGAATTGTCCCAGCGTTCGGCGATCTTGGTCGGCGTCATCCCCGAAGAGCAATTGGACGAAAAAGTACCCAAGCGAAAGTGGTCGCCCGAGAGCATCGGGTTCTTGGTCATGGTGGTCTCCCTATGTGATTTAGGATTTATTTTATGCTTGAAACTCTATCGTAAATTCACATTGCGTCAACGATTTTGAACGGCGATTGTGAGGCCGGAAAAACGGGGTTTCGATATGGCCGAAAAAAAGGTTCAAACTCAAAATGATAGCGCCGGGGATGGGTTGGATTTTCAGTGGCATCTGGCGAAAACCGCTGCGGAAGTCGAGGCCACCGAGTTGGAGTTCGCCTTGATGCGGACGTTTGAGGGATTCGGTCGCTGGCAATCGGAATGCCTGGCGGGGGTCTGCGATCTGGCGGCAACGGGGCCGGAAAACGCGCTTTTGCACATCATCCGGATGAATGAACGGCCCAAAAGCATGAAAGATCTGGCGCGGCTGACCAATCGTGATGATGTGCCCAATATCCAGTATTCGCTGCGCAAGCTGATCGGGGCGGGGCTGGTGCTGCGCAAGGGGGCAGGGCGCTCGGGGGTGAGTTATGTGGTCACTGAAAAGGGACAGCGGGTGACCGATGATTTTGGGGCATTGCGGCGGAGGCTGCTGCTGGCCGAAATTGCGGCGTTGCCGGGGTTTTCGGCGCGGCTGGCCGAGGCTTCGCGCACGTTGAATGTGCTGTCGGGGATCTATGAGCAGGTGGCGCGGGTGGCAGCCACCCATCGGCGGGCATGATCATGCAGCGCGCCGATTTCATTGCGGGGCTGTCAGTGGCTGGGCTGTTGTTGCCCGAGGCGGTGGCCTATGCCGCGATTGCCGGCCTGCCCGCCGAGCGGGCGGTGGTGGCGGCGATTGCGGGGTGTCTGACCTATGCGATCTGGGGCGGCAGCCGGTATGCGATTGTGTCGGCCACGTCTTCGGCGGCGGCGATCCTGGCGGCGACGCTGGCGACGCTTCCGGAGGCTGATCGTGCGGCCAGTGCGTCGGCGGCGGTCTTGCTGGTGGCAGTGCTGTTTGGTGCGGCAAGCCTGCTGCGCTTGGGCGCTTTGACACAGATGATCTCGCGCCCGGTGCTGCGGGGCTTTGCCTTTGGCGTTGCGGTGACGATCATCTTGCGCCAACTGCCGGCGGCTTTGGGGGTTGCCGCCAGCCCCGGCCCGCTTTGGGTGCTGCTGCGCGATCTCACGCTCGCGACTTGGAATATGTGGAGCCTGGGGCTGACGCTGGTGGCTTTGGCTTTGTATGGCGCGATGCGGCAGTTTCGCGCGGTGCCGGGGGCGTTCATCATCTTGCTGGTGGGGATCATGGCAAGCCATGGCTTTGATTTTTCCGAGCACTCCGTGGCAATGGTGGGAGCGATTGCGCCAGAGATGATCTGGCCGGGACTGCCGGAACTGAGCTTTGCCAAGTGGTCGGGGCTGCTGCCCTACGTGCTGCCTTTGGCCCTGATCCTGTTTGCCGAAAGCTGGGGCACGGTGTCAGGACTGGCTCAGGGCGAGCGGGTGGTGCCAGGGCGCGAGTTGGCCGCACTCGGCCTGGCCAATCTGGCCAGCGGTCTGGTCAAGGGAATGCCGGTTGGAGCCGGTTTTTCCGCCGGGGTGGCTGCGCAAGCGGCAGGGGCGATGGGCAAGGCCACCGGCCTGGTGGCGGCGCTGGTGCTGGCGGCATTGGTGGTGCTGGCGGCCCCGCAAGTGGCGCTGTTGCCCGCGCCGGTGCTGGCGGCAGTGGTGATTGGCACCTTGGCACGGGCGCTTGATCCGGCGCCATTCATGCGGTTCTGGCAATTGCGCCGGGATTTCACCATCGCGGTGGCGGCGGCGCTGGCTGTGTTGGCGTTCGGGGTTCTGAATGGCATGTTGATCGCGGTGGTGGTGTCTTTGGTGGCCTTTCTGCGCCGCCTGTCCACACCGCGCGTGGTGCCGCTCGGCCGCTTGCCGCAAAGCCGGGCCTATGTGGACCGCACGCGTCACCCGCGAGCCAGCCAGCCCGATCATATCACGATCTGGCGGCCCTCACAGCCCTTGTTCTTTGGCAATGCCGGACCGGTGCTGGAGCGGGTGGGCAAGCGCGTGCGCAAGGGTGATCATGCGCTGGTGCTCAGTCTTGAGGACAGCTTTGATCTCGACAGTTCTGCGTTGGATGAGTTGCTGGCGCTGGATGCGCGGCTGGCGGCACGCGGGATCGTGCTGCATCTGGCACGGGTGCATGACCATGTGCGCGATGTGCTGTTGGCCGCCGATGCACAGGGATTACTCGCGCGGTCAAGTTATTCGGTTGATGAGGCCGTGGCAGCAGCGATTGCCGGGTGATATCGTCAGGCTGATTTCATCTGTCTGAAAAATATCCCCGCCGGAGGCTCCTGCGGTCTGGATTTGCGCCTTTCGCAAGATCAGGGGCGCAGCAGATTGCCAAGGGCCGCGATTAGGGCCTCGGTGCCTGCGGCCGTGGTCATCACTCCGGGCGACAGGCGCAGGGTTTGGCTGCGCGCGTCGGTGGCGATCCCCTGGTCGCGCAGGGCGGCCACCACCTTCGGCGCGGGGTGGTGATCGGGAAGGCGCAGCATCACCGAGCCGCCACGCTTGGCCGCATTGCGTGGGGTGACAAGGGGCAGATGCAGCGCGTCGGCGGCGTCGATCAGCAGGGCGGTTAACTGGCGATTATGCGCAAGCAAGGCGGCTTTGTCCTGGCCTGCGTGCCATTCCAGTGCTGGCAGGCTGAAAATCGCCGCCACGGATCCCGGTGTACCATTGTCGAACCGCCGGATATCGGGTGCGTAGGAAAAAGCCGATATATCCCAATTGAAGGGATTGCTCTGGCTGAACCAGCCGCGCAATTCGGGGGTGCAATGGCGGATCAGGCGCGGCGAGACATAGAGGATACCCGCGCCGGGGGTGCCACACATCCATTTGAGCGAGGTTGAAACCGTGAAATCGACCTCGGGCGCCAGCACATCATAGGGGATCAGACCTGCGGCCTGGGTGATGTCGGTGCCCACAAGCGAGCCCATGCGCCGACCATGCGCGACCATGCGTTTGAGATCAATACGGTGCGACGAAGTCGAGGACACCCATGTCAGCAGGGCCAGACCCACTTGCGGCGTCCATGCGTCAAGGAAATCCTCATCCTCGACATGGGCCGCCCCCTGGCGCATCGCAACGGTGTGCAGGGTGTAGCCGTATTTCTCGGCCAGACCGTTCAACAGGAAGTGGTTC
>JAGPBG010000258.1 GCA_018063485.1 Cypionkella sp. | reverse complement strand
CGCGCTTTTGCAAAGGCAAATGGCAAGCAGCCCGGTGGAGACATCATGATTCATGGCGGGCCAAAGAAGAAAGTCGGGCGCAAGGACTGGACGGCTGGTTGCATCGCTGTGACCGATCGGCAGATTGAAGACGTCTACGCAATGGTCACACCAGGAACGCCGATCTACATCTTGCCCTGAAGAAATGGCGGATCGCCCTTTCTCGCACTTTCAAACCGGACGGAGCTTTCAGCCGCCCGTGAGCAGGGTCCACCAAATCTTGCCGGACGGCTCCTGAAACCAGGCGAATCCCAACTGATTTGCACGCGCATCCAGCAAGACATCGCGCGTGCTGGCTTCGGCCATCCAGGCAGACAGCGTTTCCAATTCGGTCTGGTAGGTCTCCGAGATCAACTCGCCAAGAAGTTTACCCTGATAGTTCACGCGCTGCACCCGCACCAAGGGTGAAGATCCGTCCGATCCAAAATGCCAGGGGCGGTTCTGAACCGACATATCGCGCGAATGGGTCAAACACGCCGCATTCAGCGCAGCATTGAACGTCAGCGGCTGAGCGCCCTTGGCTGCCCGCAATGAGTTCACCGAATCCAGCAACCGGAACGGGATCTCTTGCGCCAGTTTTGGCGTGATCTTATAGACTTTCGGGCCCTGAACCGCTCCGGTTGTGCCGCCCGACACGCATGCCGCCAAAAGCAGCGATGCGCCGCCCGTTGCCAGAACTGTCCGTCTATCCATCAGTCTTCCCACCCAACCTCACCGCAACCGTCTGCGTAGGCCTGTCATAACGAAATGCTCACCAAGTTCAAATCCAACTCGGTAAATTCTGGTAAACTCTGCGCAACTGCGCCGAGAAAACTTATCAAGACTGGCGGAAAACACAGTTCCATGCTATCCGGCGGCCTGAAAAGACCGACGTCAGGTCGGCACTGAAAATTGGCAAAGCTCTCGCTACCTGACAAGACCTGTAAAGGCTCCCTGGCAAACCCGTTTTGAGCAGGTGCAGTAACACCGCTTTGATTGGGCTTCGGTCCAGATGATTGGTACTCGATACGGAACTGACGTAGTGAATGGAGAAGAATATGGAACCCACCTTGTCGCGCCGCAATCTGTTGCTTGCTGCTCCAGCATTGATGGTTGCCGGCCTCGCCCCGTCACTGGTTGCGGCACAAGAGATTGATGGTCTGGTGGCGGAAAAGCCAGCACCCAAGAACAACTTCTCCAGTTTCCGAATGCTGGATTGGCAGGATCATTTCGAAAATACCCGAAACGGCGCAATCTTGTGTGATATCACCTCCCGCGCTCTGCATTTCTGGTCGGAAGATCAAAGCGTCTATCGGCTATATCCAACATCAGTGCCGATTTCAGAAGACTTGACCCGTCGCGGCCGCACCGAGGTGATCCAAAAGGTGGTCAATCCGCCATGGCGTCCCACAGCCTCGATGCGTGAGCGTTTCCCCGACTGGCCAGAGATCGTGCCCGGCGGTGACCCGAAGAACCCTCTTGGGATTCGCGCGCTCTATCTTGGCTGGCAGGCCTATAGAATCCACGGCACCCATGATACCCGCAAGATCGGGCGGCAATCGTCCGACGGCTGTATCGGGCTTTATAATGAACATATCCTGGAGCTGTTCGGCTTTGCCAAAGTGGGCACTCAAGTGTTGCTAATTTGACGACATCCATCGGTTCGCCTTGGTTTCGCGCAAACTGCTGATTGCAAAGCGAGTTGCAAGGTGATTAGAGGTGAAATACGAGGATTTAGTCTTGGGTGCATACCGCCGCCTCTGCGAAATTAGGCGCTATGCAATAACTGGAGGTTACTATGAAGAAACTTGCACTCGCAGCTGTTATGGCTGTTATCGGTTCGTCGGCTTTCGCTGGCGGTATGGCTGAGCCCGTTATGGAGCCGGCAGTCGTCAAAGCTGCGACTTCGTCGTCGGCTGGCGGCGTCATTGTTCCGCTGTTGCTCCTGCTCTTGGTTGCTGCAGCTGTGTCGTCGAACAACGGCACTTCGGTAGAATAATTATCTGATCAATTGATCAGATTTGACAGGACGGCAGAGCAATCTGCCGTCTTTTGTCATTTTGTCACCAATGGATTTTCCAGGGCAGCCGCATTCACCAGTTCTGTCACCCTCTTGGCGGATGGTGTCAGCGCGGAACCTCGGCGATGGATCAGCCCATAGCTTTCCACCGACAGCGTAAAACCAACCTCCAACGGGGTAACGCCCTCGTCCGAGAAGCTTTGCGCAACGGATAGGGCAAGGGGCGCAATCGCGTCGGTCTCTTTCAAAACGGCCAGGGTGAACAGGAAAGACGAGGTTGAAACCTGCCGCCTCGGCTCGGGGAATCCCAATTTTGTCAAATGCCCCAACACCGTTCGGGTCAACAATTTGTCATTCTCGGGCAAGATCCAGTCATAGGCCAATGCATCCGCCAGTTTCGGGGCTGGCATGTCTTTGAGGGGATGTTTGTTGCGCGCCAGAAGGGCCAGGGGCTCTACTCCGATAGGCTGAAAATCCAACAACGCCTGCAATCTTGGATCATTCACCCGTCCGATAATGATATCCAGGCGGCCATCAATGAGTTGTCGGCAAAGATCGTCGGATGAGGAAACAACCACCTCGACAGAAATGCGCGATTGATCCCGGCGCAGTTGGCGAATCGCAGGCAGAACATGGGTTAATGCCGGGCCGGTAACAGATCCGATCCTGACGTGACCCCGCGCCCCGTCGCCCAATTCACTGATCTCACGCGCCGCATCGCGCAATTCGTGCAACACCCGCTCGGCCCGACGCGCCAAGGCCTCGCCTGCCTCGGTCAAACGCAAGCCTCGCCCAAGACGTTCCCGCACCTGAAAACCGATTACGCGCTCGATTTCGCCCAGCAAACGTGTGGCCGCCGGTTGCGCCAGCCCCAGATGCGCCGCCGCAAGCCCAAGTTGCCCCGACTGTTTGAGTGCAGCAATCAGGCGCAAATGGATCAGTTTCAGACCCACGAACTCCAAGTCATATGAGTTACTCATATCGGTTTTGTCATGCTTCGGCTGATTTTCGATATTTGACAGTAATGAGTGATCCTTGCAAGAGTCCAGCAACACATCATCTCCCAACCCCCGAGGATGCCATGACCTTCAAACCCGCAGCCTGGCCCCGCAGACTTCGCTCTCAGGAATGGTTCGGCGGCAACGGCCGTGATCAGATTTATCACCGCGGATGGATGAAGAATCAGGGTTTTCCGCACGATCTGTTCGATGGCCGACCCGTGATCGGCATTCTGAACACCTGGTCGGAACTTACGCCTTGCAACGCCCATCTGAATGATCTGGCCCAGCGCGTAAAAAACGGAATCTATGAGGCGGGTGGTTTTCCTGTCGAAGTGCCGGTGTTCAGTGCCAGCGAATCGGCGTTCCGGCCCACCGCCATGATGTTTCGAAACCTCGCTGCGATGGCGGTGGAAGAGGCGATACGCGGGCAGCCGATGGACGGCTGTGTGCTGATGGTAGGCTGTGACAAAACCACGCCCAGCCTGCTGATGGCCGCCGCGTCTACCGACCTGCCTTCGATCGTGGTGACGGGTGGCCCGATGCTCAACGGTTATTACAAGAACGAACGGGTTGGATCCGGCACCCATATCTGGAAGTTCTCCGAGGCGGTGAAGGCCGGAACCATGACTCAGGAAGAATTCGCCGAAGCAGAAACCAGCATGTCGCGCAGCCCCGGTTCGTGCAATACCATGGGCACCGCAAGCACCATGGCCAGCATGGCCGAGGCCCTGGGGATGGCACTGTCAGGAAATGCGGCTATCCCTGCCGTAGACAGCCGCCGCAGGGTTATGGCGCAAATGACCGGTCGTCGTATCGTGCAGATGGTCAAGGATGATCTGAAACCGTCGGATGTGATGACAAAACCCGCCTTTGAAAACGCGATCCGCACCAATGCGGCGATTGGTGGCTCAACCAATGCCGTGATCCATCTGTTGGCCATCGCCGGGCGTCTGGGTATTGATCTGACGCTTGAAGATTGGGATCGTTGCGGGCGCGACGTGCCTACGATCGTGAACCTGATGCCCTCGGGCAAGTATCTGATGGAGGAATTCTTTTATGCTGGCGGCCTGCCTGTGGTCATTCAGCGGCTGGGCGAGGCCGGACTGCTGCACAAGGACGCGCTGACGGTTTCGGGCGAATCAATGTGGGAGCAGGTCAAGGATGTGGTGAACCACAATCCCGATGTGATTCTGCCGACCGAAAAGGCGCTGGCGAAATCGGGCGGCGTGGTGGTGCTG
>JAGPBG010000257.1 GCA_018063485.1 Cypionkella sp. | reverse complement strand
GCGGCGATCTTGCCCAAGAGGTGAGGATTCGGGGATCTGGCCAAAGCGGGCAAGTCCGAGGCCGGAGAAACGGCGGCAACGCCCCGGATATCGAGTTCGGGCGCATAATGCGGCGCAAGCCCGGCCGCCCAAAGTGCAGAATGGCCGCCTTGGGAGTGGCCCCAGAGCACGGTTTCGGCAGCGATGTTCATGTCGGGAATGGCGTGGGCCGCACGGATGGAATCGAGTGTGGCCCGCGCACTGTCCTGACCCACCATGTAGGAATGGGTGCCGCTTGTGCCAAGGCCGACATAATCGGTGCCAACATAGGCCCAACCTTGCTGGAACAGGGCGGAAAACCCCGGCACCAATGGAAAGGGATCGGTAAAATTCGAGGGCGCACAACCGGGCCTGACACCGGTGGTGCCATGGGCATAGGCGATCAACGGATGTGCCTCTGCCGAATCTGGCACAACGACGACAGCGCTGGCGACGGCCGCCGTGCCATCGGGCCGCGTGGTCGTATAGAGGATGCGAAAGCCGGTCGTGTCAGGTGGAAGGGTTGACGGCTTGAACGGCTCTTGCCGCAGAAGGGTGCCCGCAGCGGGCAGATTTCTTGCATCGTATTGGTAGAATGGGTCGGGTTCGCGAGGCTGCGCCGCCCACCAGGCAACGCCAAGGCAAAGTGCCAATCCCAAAAGGGCAAAACTGAAGTGGCGACGCATCGAGGGGCTCCGCAGAGAGGTTGGTGAATCCTAGCGTTCCGTGGTTGTGATGCAAAGCAAAAGGCCCCACCTTTCGGCAGGGCCTTTGCAAGACAAGCAATTCCACAATATCAGACCAAAGCGGCCTTGGCTTGGGCGGCGATGGCGTTGAATGCCTCGGGTTCATGCACGGCGAGATCGGCCAGCACCTTGCGGTCAACCTCGATCCCGGCTTTGGCCAGACCGTTGATGAAGCGCGAATAGGTGAATTCGATATCGAACAGACGCACGGCGGCGTTGATCCGCTGAATCCACAGGGCGCGGAAGTTGCGCTTGCGGTTCTTGCGGTCGCGCGTTGCATACTGCTGGGCCTTGTCGACGGCCTGAGTTGCTGTGCGGAAGTTCGTGGAGCGGGCGGCGTAGTAGCCAGCCGCCTTCTTGATCACCTTGCGGTGACGGGCGTGGGTAACGACGCCAGATTTAACGCGGGACATCTAAGCTCTCCTTACCGGTCGTAGGGCATGTATTTTTTGACGATTTTCGCATCGGATGCGCAGAGGATCATGGTCCCCGTTGCGTCACGAATGAATTTCGTCGTGCGCTTGATCATGCCGTGGCGCTTGCCGGCAACGCCGGCTTTCACCCGACCGGTGGCCGTGAAGCTGAAACGCTTCTTCGCCGCCGACTTGGTCTTCATCTTGGGCATTTCCATCTCCATGGTTTCAGGCGCGGACTTGGCATGCCACGTTGGCCAGCCGCGCGGGGTATTCGAGTGATGGGCTATAAGGGTGGCCGGGGCCAAGTGCAAGTGGAAAGCTAGTGGATGAGCCCGGCGACGACCTTGACAAAAATCCCCGGAATTTCGGCGAAAGTGTAGCCCGAGGGTTTCTGGGTGAGGGCGACAGAAATCAGCACCCCTGAGATCAGCACCATGATTGCCCCGATGCGCGGCGCGCGGCTTTCGGAATAAGCCGCCAGCAGCGACGGAATAGCGAGTGCGCCGACGATGATGCCGATTACCAGGTAAAGGTCTGTATTCATAACGCCCTCAACAGGAACACTGATGCGCTATTATTCAGAATCCGCGCGATAAATCAATCTTTCGTCACATGGGGCCACGCGAAGGATGTTGGTGGTGCCGGGCACGTTGAACGGCACCCCGGCGGTGACAACGATCTGATCCTTTTCGGTGGCAAAGCCCTGCGACAATGCGGCGCGGGCGGCCGAGATGACAGCGCCCTTGAAGCGGTCTTGCGGCGCGGTGATCACGCAATGTGCGCCCCAGGTCAGGCTCATGCGGCGGGCAGTGGTCATCAGCGGGGTGAGCGCGATGATCGGAACCTGCGGGCGTTCGCGGGCGACCAGTGACACCGTGGTGCCCGATTGGGTAAAACAGCAGATCGCCTTGATATCGGTGGATTCGGCGATTTCACGGGCAGCGGCAACGATGCCATCGGCGATAGTGGTGCGTTTGATCACGCGGCTGGCCTCGATCACCTCACGGTAGGTGGGATCTTTCTCGACCGAGATCGCGACGTTGTTCATCGTGGTGACGGCTTCAATCGGGTATTTGCCCGCTGCCGACTCGGCAGAAAGCATAACGGCATCGGCACCTTCATAGATCGCCGTGGCAACATCGGACACCTCGGCGCGGGTTGGCACGGGAGATTCGATCATTGATTCGAGCATCTGAGTGGCAACGATCACCGGCTTGGCCGCAGCACGGGCAGCGCGGACAAGGCGTTTCTGGATCGGCGGCACGGAATAGACCGGAAGCTCAACACCAAGATCCCCGCGCGCCACCATGATGCCATCCGACACCGCAAGAATGGCATCATAGGCGTTCACCGCCGCAGGTTTTTCGATCTTTGACAGGATCGCCGCGCGGCCTTTTGCCAAGGCGCGGGCCTCGGTCACATCTTCAGGGCGCTGCACGAAAGAAAGCGCCAACCAATCGACGCCCAGATCACAGGCAAATTCCAGATCCTTGCGGTCTTTTTCCGACAGCGCCGCCAAGGGCAGCAACACGTCGGGCACATTCACGCCCTTGCGGTTCGAGATGGTGCCACCAACGGTGACGGTGCAATTGGCGAAATCCTTGCCGCAGGTTTCAACCTGAAGCCGGATTTTGCCGTCATTTACCAGCAAGGCTGCGCCGGGTTCCAGGGCTGCAAAAATCTCGGGATGTGGCAGTTGCACGCGGGTGATGTCGCCGGGTTTGGCATCAAGATCCATGCGGAAGGCAGCGCCTTCGGCCAGTTCTTCGCCTTCGGGATTTGCAAAGGTGCCGACACGGAGTTTCGGGCCCTGAAGATCAGCCAGAATACAGATCGGGCGACCCAGATCGGATTCGATCTGACGGATGATCACATGGCGCGCACGGATATCATCATGGGTGCCATGGCTCATGTTCAGGCGGAACACATCGGCCCCCGCCTCGAACAATGCGCGGATGGTGGCGTAATCAGACGAGGATGGGCCCAGCGTGGCCACAATTTTCACATTCCGAAGGCGTCTCATGCCCTTTTCCTTTTCAGCGTATTCAATGTCATTATGGGCCGTGGGTCTTATGGCGCAATCCGTGTTGTGGGGCAACCGCGCGATTGTGTTATCGCTCACAATTGCAGTTGATCTTTGGCTGCAAGCAGAGAAAAAGTGGAGTGTTGGCGGGGAAACCGTCGCCGCTCATGGGATGAAGATGAAAGATCTGTGCCTGATTGTCATTGCCGCGCTGTTGGTGCCAACGCTGGCCGCTGCCAATTGCAGCACGGCGGAAATGCGCATTTGTTTGCATCAGCCGGGCAAGAATGCCGAAGCCTATCAATTGCCTTGTGCCTATACGCAATGTTCAAGCGCTGATGCGGTGTTTGAGTATTTCCGGTTTGAGGATGGCTCTTATGCGCGGATGGATCACGCCGATCAGGGTGCCGTGATGCAGGCCGAGTTCAGGTTTGTGGCGGGCAAGGCTCCGAAACGGTATGACGGGCTGTCATTGACCATGGCCGAAGGTGGCAATGGCCAGTTCCGCTTTGGCGCGAAGGGTGTCACAATGTTTTCATCGGATGCCTGTGATTCCTCATGTGACGGCCTGGATGCCGAGGGGTTTGGCGAGTGAGCCAGCCGTTCCAGATTTACGGAGAGGCTCGACCGGGGCGCTGGTTGGTGACCTGTGATCACGCCAGCAACCGGGTGCCGGGCGATGTCGGTGGCGGAGATCTGGGAATATGTGCCGCCGACATGGCGCGCCATATCGCCTTTGATGTGGGGGCGGCAGGCTTGGCCCGCGGCTTGGGCGAGGCGCTGAACAGCCCGGTGATCTGTTCGGATTTCAGCCGCTTGGTGATAGACCCCAACCGAGGTGAAGAAGACCCGACATTGCTGATGCGGCTTTATGACGGCACCATCATTCCGGCCAATCGTCATGTGGATGCGGTTGAGGTGGAGCGGCGACTGGCGACACTTTACCGTCCCTATCACGCCGCTTATGCACGGCTGGCAGCACAGCATGACGATAAGGTTATCCTGGCCATCCATTCCTTTACGCCCTGCCTGAAGGGTCGCGCGCCGCGGCCCTGGCATGTGGGAGTGCTGTACAGCCATCTGGACGCA
>JAGPBG010000256.1 GCA_018063485.1 Cypionkella sp. | reverse complement strand
TTGCGGGGCGTTTTGGTCTGCGGTCTGCGAGGTTGCCTCGGCACTGGTCTCGGCAGGCGCATCCGCCGTGGCCGCAGCCAGTGCCGCGTCGATCGAGGTCGTGTCGGTTTGCGGGGCAGGTTTTTCCGGCGCGGGCTTGGCCGGCTGCTCAACCGGGGTCTCGGCCACTTTCACTGGCCGCGATTGCGGCCTGCGGCTGGATGTCGGGGCAAGCTGCGGCGCGGTGGTATCGGTCTCTACCGCCTCGGTCACAATCTGGGTCGTCGCCTCTTGTGGGGCGGCGGCGGGCTGATCTTCAGTCACCACCGGCGCATCGGGGGCAGGTTGATCCGTCACCTCAGGCGTCGCCTGATCGGCAATTTCAGGCGTTTGAACCGGCGTTTCCACCAGAGTCGGCGCTACCCGATCAATCGGGCGCGGCTTGGGGCGCACGGATGTTACCGGCACCGGAATCGGCTGGGCTTGCTCGGCCACCGGACTATCGGGCGGCGGGGCCTCTACCGGCTGCGGATCATCGGAGACGGGGGCGTCGGGCGGAGCCTCACTGGGCTGCTCGGGGGGCGTCACCTCGGGCAAAGCCTCGGCTGGCGGCAAATCCGGCGTCACCGGATCAGGCGTTGCCACCTCAGGTTTCGCGGGCTTGGCCTCGGGCGCAGGTTTCGGCGTTGTCGGCTGCGCAGCCGCCAGCTTGTCAAATTCCGCCGATGAAATCAGCGATACTTCCGCCACCGAAGGCGCCGGCAATTCGGCAGGTGCAAACAGCCATTCCCCCAGGGCTACCCAGAGAATCAGGCCCACATGCCCCACGCCGGAAAGAATCGTGCCGCGATCCATCGCCTTGCCCAATCAACCCGCCTAATTGCCGCTGAACGACGGACCGCCCGCGTCCGTGACCAGCCCGATATTGTTGAAGCCGCCCTTGTTCAGCGCCCCCATCACCTGCGCAACCCGCTCATAGGGAATTGACCCGTCGGCGCGCAGAAAGATCTTGTCGCTTTTGCGCTCGGCCGCGATGGCCGCCAGCCTCGGGATCAACTCCGCATCCGCCACTTCGCTGTTCTGGATCATCAGCAACCCATCGGCTGTGATCGAGATCGCCAAAGGCGGCTCATCCTCTGTCGGCAAAGCATTGGCCGCCGTATCCGGCAGCTTCAACGGCACGCCAACGGTGAGCATCGGGGCCGCGACCATGAAGATGATCAACAACACCAGCATCACGTCCACGAAAGGCGTCACGTTGATTTCACTCATCGCGGCACCACCGCCGCGCCGCCTGCGCCGCGAACCGCCGCCGCCCTTTTTGACAACCCCCGCGCCCATGGCTTACGCGTCCAACTGGCGCGAAAGAATGGTGGCAAACTCATCGGCAAAGGCTTCATAGCCGCCAAGAATATGCTCGGAATCGCTGTTCAGCTTGTTGTAGAACACCACCGCCGGAATGGCCGCAACCAGACCAATCCCGGTCGCCAGCAAAGCCTCGGCAATACCCGGTGCCACCACCGCCAGACTGGTGTTCTGGCTGATGGCAATCTGCTCGAACGAATGTTTGATGCCCCAAATGGTGCCGAAAAGCCCGATAAACGGCGCTGTCGACCCCGTCGTCGCCAAGAACGACAGCCCTTTGTTCAGCACCTCTGCCTCACGCGAGATTGCAACATCCATCGCCCGGTCAATCCGCGCCTGCGCCCCCGCGATCAGCCCGCCATCTTGCCGGTGACTGCGCCGCCACTCCAGCATGCCCGCCGAGAAAATCTTTTCGGATGGCCCCTGCGGATCACCGCCGATCTTCTCGAACAGCTCATCCAAAGGCTCACCCGACCAGAACGAACGGTCAAAAACTGCTGCCTCGGCCCGCGACTTGCGATAGGTCAAATGCTTGCGAATGATGATCGACCATGACCAGAACGACATGATCATCAGGCCGATCATCACCACTTTCACTACGAAAGTGGCGCGCAAAAACAAAGACAACAGCGAAAAATCAATCGCTTGCGCTGCCGCAAGAGTATTCTGGTCCATTACGCCTGCTCTTTATTGTGGCTCTTCGGCCGCTTCTTTGGACTGATTCTATCAAGGTTTGAAGTGGAATGCCAACACAACCGCGTCAACTGGCGGCAAAACGCTTCAATGCAGCGCTGGCACCAGCTTGGCGCGCAAGGTCGCAGGCAGCCGCGCGGCCTGCCCGGCTTCGGTCAGACAAACCAGCACCACCTCGGCCACGAAAAGCCGCTCGGCCCCGCGCCAGACCTCTTGGGTCAGCAAAATCCGCGCGCCCGTGGCCCCGCTCAACCGGGTTTCCACCCGCAAGACGTCGTCAAACTTCGCCGCACGCAGATAATCCGCCTCGATCCGGCGCACCGCGAAAACAATCCCCTCCTGCGCCCGCAGCGCGGCCTGATCCACCCCCAGGGCGCGCACCCATTCGCTGCGCGCCCGCTCGATGAATTTCAGGTAATTGGCATAATAGACGATCCCCGCCAGATCGGTGTCCTCATAATAGACCCGCAGTTCAAACTCATGCACCCTTCGCGCCCTCCTGCAACTGCCCAACCATCGCCGCGTGATCGGCCAATGCCTCCCGGCCCTTTGGCGTGGCCGCATAAATCCCCACCGCCACCCGCTCGAACCAGCCATAGTGATCGGCCCGCATCAATACCCCGGCCCGCGCCACGCCCGACAACCGTGCCACCTCCGACGCTTTCACGCCTTCGCCCACCACAGACAAACACCGCAAGGCATCCTGCCGGTAATGCGTCATCCGCTTGATCCCGGTGGTGCCGCCGATATTCGGATCACCCACACGGCGCTCAAATTCCCGCAACAGCCGCCCCGCCCGTGCCACCGCCCGGCGCGGAGCATAGGGTGCCGGATCAAGATGCGCCTCAACCACCCCACCCTTCACCGCCAACAGCCCCAGCCCCAACCGCCGACACAAGGCCACCATATCCTTATAGCGCACCGCCCAGCCCTTGGGGCCCAAAGGCACCGCCAGATAGACATCGTCGAACATCGCCTGCCGCGCCACACCCTGCATGACCAGGGCCAGCGAGAACCCGACCTTCATTTCTACCACCACCGCAGGTTCATCCCCGCGCCGCGCCATCACATCACAGGCGCCAATCTCGGCCTTCACCTCATAGCCCTGAGCCTCAAGATAGGCCTTGATCGCGGGGTAAAGATCGGCCTCACGCATCGCCAAGCCGCGCCGCAATCCGCAAAGCGTGGCTGGCATCGCGCGCCACGGCTGGCATCGCCACGCCGTAAGCCGCCCGGATTACCCCGGCAATCACGGGCCGCAAGATCACCCCTGCCCCCACCCGCGCCAGCGGCGAAGACCCGGCAAAGGCCTGATCCGACCACAGCAAGATCACCTGAGCCGCCTGCGCCAAGGCCAAATCCTCGGCAGGCATTGCCGCCAGATGATCATCCATCCGCAAGAACACAAAGGCCGCCTTGATCGCCCCCTTCTCATCAAAGCGAAAGGCGCGATACTGATTGGCCCCCGCCGCCCGCAACCGGGCACATAGCGGCCCCAAATCCGGCACCAGCTTTTCAAGGTTCGGAACCTCGGGCAATTCCGCCCAGTCGCTAAAGAAAAACAGCATCAGATTGGCGCCCAATTCGGGATCGGCTTCGGCCATCTCATGCCCGGCCAGCGCAACCACCGCTTCAATCGCGCCCTTCACCACCGACAGCGTGGCGTCATCGACGCCAAACACCACCGGCACAATCGAGCGCCCCCAGCGCGCGCAAAGATAGCTGCCATCACGGCGGGTAAAAAGCTGTTCAACCATATCGGGTGTCATTCAAAGCGTCCTTGCAGCCAACCGCCGCCCTTTACCCAAGCCGGCCGCCCCGGTCACCCCCCAAAAGCCCGGTCCCATTTGCATTTAGGCCAAATACGCCAGCCAGAGGCTTTCCCGCTTACCTAACTAACCGCCCAACCATGCGCGCTAGCCTTCAAACAAATCACTCTGCCCCGGAGCCCTCGGGGCCTCCAGCCCCAGATGCCGCCAGGCCCGCTGCCCCAGCATCCGCCCCCTCGGTGTGCGCAAGATCAACCCTTGTTGCAGCAAGAACGGCTCGATCACCTCTTCAATCGCATCCCGCGCCTCGGACAAAGCCGCCGCAATCGTTTCCACCCCCACTGGCCCGCCGCCGTAATGCACGGCCAGCAACATCAGATAGCGCCGGTCCGCCCCGTCCAGCCCGATATGATCCACCCCCAACCGCGTCAGCGCCCGATCGGCGATTTCCTTGGTCAGCCGCCCGTCGCCCTCAACGGTCACGAAATC
>JAGPBG010000255.1 GCA_018063485.1 Cypionkella sp. | reverse complement strand
GGGCTAAACTCGCCTTTATTCATGATTCAAAGGCGTGTTATGGCCGATCCGCCGCTTGACAACGCACACTGTTTCAAAGGCATGGGTTTGGCCTATTGGCGTGACATGGCGTGCGGTTTGCAGCCCACTGGCACCCAAGCCGGGCCGCAGGGTCACCAGGTGACCTATGCAAAAGACCCCAATGATGGCTTTGCCATGCAAAACGGCGGCCTCTCGCATCCCGAAATGTCGCTGCTGCATGGCCGCCCGATAATCCGCTTCATGCACGCCGGAACGCCCACGCCGCACGGGCTTGCCGCCAATTGGTGGCTTGATATCGACGCCTATCCGGTGCTGTCGCACTACGCCTTGAACCAGAAAATCACCCTTGCCAGCGCCGCCCAGACCCTGCTCGTCGTCCCCAGGGAATGGAGCGATTGCGGCCAGATGATCGTCGCCAGACCCAAGGTGGTGCTGATGGGCTACCGTGGCAAAGGCCGCCCGGTTGCATTGTTGAACGGCCGCGATACCAGCCCCGACGCCCAACGCCTGCCCGGCACCCGCCTTTATGGCGCGCCGCAAGGCACCAGTCTGGAACAGATTTTCCTGCCCGGAGAGCGTCGGTTTCTCGCCTCATGGCTCACCCTGATTTCCTCACACCGCGCCGATGCGGGCGGCGGTGCGATTCCCCCGCTTTAGCCGCCGCACCCAGAACTTTCGCCCCTAAGTTGCGTCATTGTTTCCGTGGCAGAAACAACCCAAGTTATCCCCGGCATTTTGTCCCCGTATATCGGGCACATGGCCAAATTCTGTTGCAATCTTCTTCGCAATTCACGTTCCTTATCGAACTGCTGCGAAAAGACCGCTGCTCGGAACGGGCTGCGCAAGGGGATGTGTGATGTTTGTGAAAATGGCGCACGGACTGCGCGCTTTGCAGGAAACTCTGCATGCCTTGGCGCAGGCTTTGCTGGTGATACTTGCCACAGGTCTGACGATGGCCTCGCTGGCCGCCGCCTTTGGCCTTATCCCTTGGCCGCAAATCGCGCTTTTCTTCGGTGGTCAGGCCTTGCCACAGGCCGGAATGTGGTTGCAGCTTGGCCTCAACGCCCTGCTTGTCCTTCTCGTCATCTACCTGCCCGCAAATCTGCGCATGTCGCGCCTTGAACGCAGCCACCGCAGCTTTGCCATGGGGATGGAGGATGTCAGCCATGCCTACCGCATGGCCCATGCCGCCGACCGCGCCGGGGTATTTGCGCTGTCGTCGGAATTCGATTCGATGCGCGCCCGGATGGAACGATTGCGCAGCCATCCCGATTTTCAGCACCTGGAGCCGGAACTTTTGCAACTTGCCGCCCAGATGAGCCAGGAAACCCGTGACCTCGCCCGCGCCTATTCCGATGAAAAGGTCAATCGCGCCAAAATCTTCCTTAAACAGCGGCAAGAAGAGGTCCAGGCCCTTACCGACCGCCTCACCCTCGCGAGGCACACCTGCGATGAACTGCGCCGCTGGCTCACCGATATCGAGGCCGAAGAGCGGCAGGCCCAAATCCAGATCAAACGGCTTGAGGCTGACCTCAAAGAAATCCTGCCCACCCTCGGCTATGATTTCGACATGGAAGAGGTGCGCGACGCCAAGGTCGTCAACATGCCCAAGCCCGGCAAACAGAGCTTGACGCTGCAAGACTAAGGCGCAACCTGCGGGCATGAAATACGCCAATCTCGCCCTGTTGATCCTGTTTCCCATCGCGTGGTTCGCGCCCCTGATGCGCGCGGCCATGCTGCCGATCTTTGGCATGGATGAAATCTCGGTCATCACCGGGTTGCAATCACTGTGGGGCACCGATGCAGGGCTTGCGCTGCTGGTCACGTTTTTCGCCATCTTCGCGCCCTTTGCCAAAACCCTTGGCCTTGCCCTCGTGCAATTCCACCTGATGTCGCCGCGCACCCTGCCTGCGCTGCATGTGGTCGGGAAGCTGGCGATGGCGGATATGTTTCTGGTGGCGCTTTACATCGTGATCGTCAAAGGCACCGGCTATATCACCGTGGAAACCGCTTGGGGGCTCTATCTTTTCACTGGCTGCATCCTTGCCAGCCTGGTGATTTCCGCTCTGACGACGCGGCAAATGAACCATCCCGCTTGATGATTGCGCGTGTTCAAGGCAACAAGGGCCATGAGCAAGAACTCCCCTCAATTCACCTGCACCGCCTGCGGTGCCGCGCATCGCAAATGGATCGGCAAATGCGAAGGCTGCGGCGCGTGGAACACGCTGATCGAAGAGGCCCCCCTGTCGGCTGGCCCCAAGGCTCTGGGTGGCAAGGGCCGCTCGATCCACCTCACCGATCTTGCAACCCAAGCCGAATCCCCGCCCCGCGCCTCATCCGGGATTGATGAACTGGACCGCGTTTTGGGCGGCGGCCTTGTGCCAGCCTCGGCCATTCTGGTTGGCGGCGATCCCGGCATCGGCAAATCCACCCTTCTGCTGCAAGCCGCCGCCTCTTTCGCCCAACAGGGCGTTAAATGCCTATATATCTCGGGCGAGGAGGCCGTAGCGCAGGTGCAAATGCGCGCCCAGCGTTTGGGCCTTACCGACGCCCCCGTCGCTTTGGGGGCCGAAACCAACCTGCGCGACATTCTGACCACGCTCGATACCGAACGTCCGGGTCTTGCGATCATCGACTCAATCCAGACCATGTGGCTCGATACCGTTGATTCCTCCCCCGGCTCGGTTTCGCAGGTACGCGCCGCCTGTCATGAACTCGTCACCTTTGCCAAACGCCGCGGCGTGGCGATTATCCTTGTCGGCCACGTCACCAAAGACGGGCAAATCGCGGGCCCGCGCGTGGTCGAACATATGGTTGACACTGTGCTGTATTTCGAAGGCGAGCGCGGCCATCAATTTCGCATCCTGCGCGCGGTAAAGAACCGCTTTGGGCCGGCGGATGAGATTGGCGTGTTCGAGATGACCGGCATGGGCCTGCAACAGGTGCTGAACCCCTCGGCGCTGTTTTTGTCCGAGCGCGGCAAACCCACCCCCGGCTCGGCGGTATTCGCGGGCATCGAAGGCACAAGGCCGGTGCTGACCGAGATTCAGGCCCTGGTGGCCCCCTCGCCACTTGGCACTCCGCGCCGCACCGTTGTCGGCCTCGACTCAGGCCGGCTTTCGACGATTCTGGCCGTGCTTGAGGCGCGTTGCGGCATCCCCTTTGCGGGGCTGGATGTGTTCCTGAACGTCGCAGGCGGGATGCGCGTCACCGAGCCCGCCGCCGATCTGGCGGTGGCCGCAGCGATTCTTTCGGCCCGAGAAGACGTGGCAATTCCGGCGGAAACAGTCTTATTCGGGGAAATAAGCCTGTCAGGGGCGCTTCGCCCGGTAGGTCAGACCGAAAACAGGTTGAAAGAAGCCGCAAAACTTGGTTTCTCACAGGCTATCGCGCCCAGCCACTCGAAACTGGGCAATGCCGAAGGTATGAAGGTGCGGCAAATGGCCGATCTGACGGCCTTTGTCGGTGAAATGTTCGGGGCAGGCTAAGGCCCCAGGGAGAGCGACGGATGGAAGGTTTTACCCTTGTTGATGGCGGCGTGGCCGTAATCATCGTACTGTCGGCAATCCTTGCCTATTCTCGCGGCTTTGTGCGCGAGGCGATGGCAATCGCGGGCTGGGTTGGCGCGGCCTTTCTGGCCTATATCTTCGCCCCCTCGGTGCAGCCCCTGGTCAAGGAATTGCCGATGGTCGGCAAGTTTCTGGCTGATAGCTGCGAGCTTTCCATCATCGGGGCCTTTGCCTTGGTCTTTGCCGTCGGTCTGATTGTCGCCTCGCTGTTCACGCCGCTGTTTTCGTCCGTTGTACAACGCTCGGCCCTTGGCGGCATTGATCAGGGGCTTGGCTTTCTGTTTGGCGTGGCGCGCGGGGTGCTGTTGGTCGGTGTGGCCTTTCTGGTCTATGATAAAGCGGTTGCGTCCGACACCGTGCCGATGGTGGATGCCTCCCGTTCGGCCAAGATCTTCGCCTCGTTTCAGGCCAATATCGACGCCGCCGTCCCCTCTGACGCGCCGAACTGGATCGTGGCCCGCTATAATGGCCTGACCGCGATCTGCGCGCCGGGGTCTTCAACCACCACCGAAGTGGCCCCCGCAGGCACCAACTGAACCTTAACCCGCATTCGGGGCGTGACACTACCGGTCAATCCCCCTAAACGATGGGCCATCCCAAACCCGGATTCGGAGGCCCCATGCGCCCTTTCCTCGCCGATCCCTTTGATGACGACAAACTCAAGGAAGAATGCGGCATCTTTGGCGTGATCGGCGTCGCTGATGCCTCGCA
>JAGPBG010000254.1 GCA_018063485.1 Cypionkella sp. | reverse complement strand
TGGTTTCCTCGATGTTGCAGTGGAACGTGTCATACATGGCGCGGATATTGGGGTGGGCGATCCCGGCCAGATGGGCTGACAGGCCTGCGATGGTATTGAGAAGGTAGCATTCAAAGCGATTGAGCGCCTCAAGCCCGATCAGGATGCCATGTCTGGCGGCATGATTACCGACGGCGCGCTGGCTGGAGATCGAGCGCTGAAATTCCTGGGCCATTGGCCCCTCACCCGAGAAATGGCCAAGGGTGGAATGCAGCGGGCCAGTCAGGCGATTTGCCCCCAAGGCCGCCGCACAATCAAGGATGTGGCGCAGATCGGCGATGCCAGCGGCACGGGCCGCCGCATCGCCGATCAGGTTCATCGCCGGATCGCCCATGGCGGAAACGGCGGTGCGCTCAAGGCCAATGTCGTCAAGCAGGGTGCCAAGGCGGTGGTAGTGATCAGGATCGCCCTCGAAGATCGGGATTTCGACACCGTCAAAGCCGGTGTTCTTGATGTCTTGCAGCAGGGCCCTGTGATCGGCTGTGACATGGGTGGTCCACAAAAACATGCACATGCCGATTTTCATGGCTACAGCCCCATCAAGCGTTTCAACAGCACTGGATCGGCACCGCCGCTGGCAAAATCATCAAATGCCTTTTCGGTGCGGCGGATGATGTGATTGGCGATAAAGGGCGCGCCTTCAGCGGCACCGTCCTCGGGGTGTTTGAGGCAGCATTCCCATTCCATTACCGCCCAGCGGTCATAACCGTATTGCGCCAGCTTTGAAAAGATGCCGACAAAATCGACCTGCCCATCACCCAGGCTGCGAAAGCGCCCGGCGCGGTTCATCCAGCTTTGATAACCCGAATAGACGCCTTGACGGCCCGTCGGGTTGAATTCGGCATCCTTGACGTGAAAGGCCGAAATCCGCTCGTGGTAAATGTCGATGAAGGCGAGGTAATCCATCTGTTGCAGCAGGAAATGTGAAGGATCGTAGTTGATGGTACAGCGCCTGTGGTTGCCGCAGGCCTCAAGGAACATCTCGAATGTCGCGCCGTCAAACACATCCTCGCCGGGGTGGATTTCATAGCCAAGGTCAACGCCGGCATCCTCGTAGGCATCAAGAATCGGGGTCCAGCGGCGGCCAAGTTCAACAAAGGCTTCTTCGATCAGGCCCGTCGGGCGCTGCGGGAAGGGATAGATATAGGGAAAGGCGAGTGAGCCGGTAAAGCTGACCGAAGCCTGAAGGCCAAGGTGCTGCGAGGCTTTGGCCCCCAACATCATCTGCTCCACCGCCCAAGCCTGCCGTGCCTTTGGGTTGTTGTGAACCTGCGGCGGGGCGAAACCGTCGAACTGGGCATCATAGGCGGGGTGAACGGCGACAAGCTGGCCTTGCAGATGTGTCGAAAGCTCGGTGATCTCGACCCCGGCGTCGTCGCAGATGCCTTTCACCTCGTCGCAATAGGTCTTGGAACCCGCAGCTTTGGCCAGATCAAACAGGCGGCTGTCCCATGTCGGGATTTGCACGCCCTTGAAGCCCAGATCAGCCGCCCATTTCGCAATCGACGCCAAGGAATTATAGGGCGCCGCATCGCCCGCGAATTGGGCCAGAAAAATCCCCGGCCCCTTCATTGTGTTGGCCATGGCCATCCCCTTTTGCATAATCTTACCCGGTTGCGCGGTATCGTTGACCCTGAGAGTGATTCCGTCAAGTTGGTATTACCAAATTTGACATGCACTGGCGATCTGGACCGACAGATACTGGCGTGAATCCGTATTATTAGCCGAATCAGGGCATTTTGCTCCAGATTCACGGGCTACAATTTCCTTGACTTTGCAATCTGGTCGAACCAGTTTTGCGATAAAAACCGCTTTGCGGCGGGTCTTGGCCATATTGATTGGAAAAAGATCGTTGCGACACTGCGCGAGGTCGGCTATGATGGCGCGTTGACCAATGAGTTCGTGGCCCCGGTGGACCGCACCCCGGCGGCGATTTACCCGGAAATGGTGGAACGCAATCCGGTCGATATTTCACCCGAGCAGTTGAAATTCATTCAAGACCACGGATCAAGCCTTTTGACCGAGGCCTTTTATGACCAGCAGATGAAGATCACAGCCGAAACCCTGTTGCCGCTGATCAAATAGCGGCTGTGGTGGCCAATCCTTTGCTGGATCGGCCTTTTGCAAGGTTTCAACCGGAGTAGATCATGCGGATCACAAGCGTTCAGGCGTGGTGGGTCAGTATTCCCGTTGAAAGTGCCCGCCAGCACCGCAGCGATTTTGCGGATTGAAACCGAAGATAGTCTGGTGGGCTGGGGCGAAGGGAAAAACGCGGCGGGTCGTCGGGGTTGTATCGCGCGCTGGTGCATCTGCTGAACCACGAGGTTGGCCCGCAATTGTTTGGCCGCAAAGCCGATCGTCTGCCCGCCTATGCCTCGGGTGGTTGGGCCAATGCCGCCGAGATCGGCGCACAGTTGCAAAGCCATATCGACAGGGGCGGCTTTCGCGCGGTGAAGATGCGCGTGGGCGCGATGGACGGCGCGGCGCATGTCTCGGCCGAACGGGTGCGCGCGGCGCGCAAGACGCCTGGGCCCGGCGTGGAAATCGCTGTCGACGCACATGGCACCTATACGGTGGCCGAAGCGAAACGCTTTGCGCATATGGTCGAGGATTGCGATCTGGCCTGGTTCGAAGAGAAGGTCAGCGGCGATGACAAAGCCGGAATGGCCGAGGTGCGGGCGGCAACGTCGGTGCCAATTTCCGCAGGCGAGTCTGAATGCACGCGGTTTGATTTCCGCCATCTGGCGATGATGAAAGCGGTAGATATTTTCCAACCCGACCCGGCGTTTTGTGGTGGCATCACCGAAACGATGCGGATTTCGGCGCTGGCCTCGGCGTTCAACCTGCGCTTTGCGCCGCATTTGTGGGCGGGCGCGCCATGCTTCTTTGCCGACCTGCATCTTTGTACCGCGAGCCCCGCCGACTTTACGATTGAATGTTCCTGCGGCGCCTATCCGATGATTTTCGATCTTTCCGAGACGCCGATTGCCGCAGAGGGCGGCATGGTTTCTATCCCCGATGGACCGGGCCTTGGTTTTTCGCTATCCGAGAGCGTGCTGAGGGCCCATATCAAGCAAAGCTGACCAGTCATGTCTGAAAAAAACCTGCTTCCTGATCTTGCGGCATATCTTTACGCCTCATCCAACAGCGAGAGCGGGCGTGCCCCTTCCGAACGCGAATTGGCAGAGCATTTCGCGGTGTCACGCGGTGCAATCCGCGAAACGCTGGCGGTGCTGGAGGCGATGCGGATTGTCGAGCGGCGGGCGAAATCGGGGATTTTCCTGACGACGCGGACGGCTTCGGTGGAATCGCTGGCGCTATTGGCCAAGGCGGGTTTGCCGCTGGAACCGATCCAGATTTATGAGGCGGTGGAACTGCGCAAGATCCATGAGATCAAGGCGGCGGAACTGGCCAGCCAGCGCGCCACCGATGAGAATTTCGCGGCGCTGGAGGAGATATTGCGGCAATCGGAAGAGCGGTTGGCGCGCGGGGAATCGCTGGCACAACTGGACCGGGATTTCCATCTTGAGATCGTGCGGGCAACGCAGAACACGGTATTTTTCCGGGTTTGCAGCGTTTATTATGCGATGAGTGAGCAGCGTTTGCCGATCTATTTCAATGACATCGAGCGCGGACGAAAATCGCATGCCGATCATGTGCAAATATATGAGGCTTTGAGGCGTCGGGATGGGAATCTGGCGCAGGCGTTGATGAGCGCCCATTTGCAAGGAGCGGAAAGCTATTGGAAAGGACTGATCGCGGGGATTAAGCCCATCGAGGCGGCAGAGTGATTTTCGCGACTCATCCGCTGCATTCCGAAGTTTAGGCGCAGTTGAAGGCGCTGCGGGAATATGTGGTGGCCTCGGCCCCAACCGGGGCGGCGATGCTGGCCGCGGATTTGGGGGCCGAAGTGTTGATCGTGCGTGCCCCGGTGCCCGAGGCGTATTTCGCGCAGGCCAAGGGGTTACGGGCCGCAGTGCGGCACGGGGCCGGGCTGGACATGATTCCGGTGGCAGCGGCGACTGCGGCGAGGCTGTTGGTGGCCAATGTGCCGGGGGCCAATGCGGGCACGGTGGCCGAACATGCGATTTTCGCGGCTATTGCCCTGCGGCGACAGTTTCGGGCGATGGATGGGGCTTTGCGGACCAGGGGTTGGGCGGCAGGGAGGGCGTTTTCGGATCATGGGCGGGAGTTGTCGGGCGCTGTGATAGGCATACTCGGCATGGGAGCTATTGGGCAGCGGTTGGCTGCCATGGCGCAGGCGA
>JAGPBG010000253.1 GCA_018063485.1 Cypionkella sp. | reverse complement strand
TAGCTGCGCGCCGCGTCCGATTTCAGCAGCTCCAGCACCCGCGCCGCCTCGGGGCCTTCCAGCACCGCACCGCGGCCCTGATTGTTCACCACCGATTGCGCCGCCAATTGCGACGGCTCGGGGATATAGAACTCACGGTCCAGAATCGAATAGCGCGCCGAATATTCGTTCACATTGGCGGTGCGGTGGCGGATCCACTGGCGGGCGACAAAGACCGGCAGCTTGATATGCAGCTTGATCTCGCACATCTCGAACGGGGTCGAGTGCCAATGGCGCATCAGATAGCGGATCAGCCCGTCGTCGTTTTGCACATGTTTGGTGCCTGCCCCATAGCTGACCCGCGCCGCCTGCACGATGGCTGCATCATCGCCCATATAGTCGATCACCCGCACCAGCCCATGATCCAGCACCGGATGGGCCACATATAGATGCGCCTCCATCCCCTCGGACACCGCGCGCAGGGTGGGGCGCGGGTTGGCGCGAGCAGCCTCGATTTCAGCGATCTGGTCGGGGGTCAGCGACATGGGGTGGCCTTTCTGGTCAAAGAATCGAAAACCCCCGAGTTGGGGAATTTGGCAACCATATCTTGCGGACGGGCCTGCGGTAAACCACAAGATCAGGCGTGATGCAGCCAGGTGACAGGGTGCGCAAAGGATTGTGGATAAGCCTGAAATCCTTTGACTTTCAACAACTTTGACGGCAATGTTCACGCGAATTTGACGAAATCGGGGCAGTTTCGATGATAAAGATGAATGGGGCTTTGGCCGCGATTTTGCTGCTGGCGGGGTGCAGTGGCAATCCGTTCCTTGAAACGCCGGTCACCCCACCTGGACCAGATGGGCAGGTGGGTGTTGATCCCAGGGTTTCGGTTGATCTGCGCGCGATCACCTATTCGCCCAGCAATGGCGGCTCACTGAAAGTTGATCTCAATGGATTGGTCGGATCGCCGAGGAATGTCACGTTTGTTCGCGACGCATCGCTCGATGTCGACGGCTATGAGGGATATACATACCAAGAGAAATTGACCCAACGGTCGTATATTGCGCTTGTGGCGAACAATCCGGCAGCGACCGGGCGCAATAACTTGCGGGCAATGGCGATTTCAGATGGCGGCCAGTTCAACCGGCACTTTGGCGGCGGCATGTTTGCCCGCATTGATGCCTATTCGGCACCCATCGTATCAGAAACAGTCGGGCAATTCAGCTATGCCGGCACCTATGCCGGAATTTTCGCACCCGGAGATCCAAGCAGTGACCTGCCACCGGGTCTGGTCGCCAACAACCCCTACCGAACACAGGGCGATGCGCTCATCAATGCCAACTTTGCCAATAGTCTGGTCGAAGGCGGCGTCGCAAACCGTTGG
The DNA here is from genome assembly GCA_018063485.1 of Cypionkella sp. Classification (GTDB taxonomy): domain Bacteria; phylum Pseudomonadota; class Alphaproteobacteria; order Rhodobacterales; family Rhodobacteraceae; genus CBDUEF01. The sequence goes on along the minus strand of JAGPBG010000253.1, from coordinate 2,955 downwards.
TTGCTGGATGCCAATGGAAACCGCGTCGATTTTAACGGCGATCATGTGATCAATGACCTCGATAAACTGCCGGATATCGCCTTTCCTCATATGGAGATTACAGCAAGCGGGCAGTTCGTCGGAAATGTTGAATTGTCCGTGGCACCGAGTGTGCCGCCCAGTGCCACTGTGATAGGCACAGTTAACGGGCTGTTCGGAGGCATCGGTGCCACCGATGTCGCAGGGGCTTTGGTGATAAATCCACTCGGCACCTCAGACATATGGGAGCATGGTGTGTTCAACCTGCCCCGCTGCGGGTTGGCGGGTGAAGTGCCGCTTTGCAACCCCACACCAATTCCCTGAACAGGCAGCAATATATGTTGCGACTCCCCAGACAACAGGCGCGCAGACTGGTCTTCGCCTGTGCGCTGGTAGGTGCACACTTGCCCAGCGCCCCAGTCGCTGCGGAAACCGTGCAACTGTCGCTTGAACAAGGGTTGATGGTGGCGCGTCAGGCTTTGCTGGTGGGAAATCCGGCGCTGGCGCGTGGATTGGCGCTGGGATTGCTTCAGGCCAATGCGCAAGATCCCTATGCCCTGTTGATCCTGTCGGCTGCCGAAACCCAATTGGGCAACCCTGCGGCGGGGCGCAAGGCTGGCAAAGCCGCATGGCGTGCCGCGCGCGCAACGCCCGCCGGAATGCGCTATGACATCGCGCGCCACACCGCGCTTGCCGCACTACGACAGGGCAAAAGCCTGCCCGCGCAGTTCTGGCTGCGCCGCGCGCTGGACCTCGCGCCAACCGACGCCGATCACGCCCAGACCGTTGCCGATTTCCGCGATATCAGTGCCCGTGCACGGCTGCATTTCTCGGCCGATCTGTCGATAACGCCAACCGATAATCTGAATGATGGGGCGTCAGGCAAATATCTGACCATCGACGACTGGTTCGTGCTGGGGATGCTGTCTGGCTCGGCGCAGGCGCTTTCGGGGATGCGCGCAAGCGCCGATCTGAAGTTGAGCTATCGGATTGCCGAGAGCGCGCGCGCAAGAACCACCTTGGGGCTGCGAACGATGTTCAACGTCAATGCGCTGTCAGCAGAGGCGAAAAGGCTGGCCCCGGATTTGCGGGCGACTGATCTGAACAGCAGCAAAGTTGAAATCAGCCTGACGCAGGATTTCCTGTGGCCGCAGAGCCAGCAGCCGATCAGCCTGGGCTTTGCGCTTGGCGAGATCTGGAACGGTGGTGCAGCGTCTGGCAACTATCTGCGGCTTGAGGGCACCACCCCGCTGCTGCGCGCCGAGAAAACCGCCTTGATGCTGCGCGCTTTCACCGAACGCCAATGGCGCGACGATTCGCAGATCGGAGCCGCTGGCCTTGCGTTTGATGCCCGCCACAGGCTGACCAGTGGCACCTTGTCCCTGGGGCTGAGCGCCACCACCGTTGCGGGCAGCGCGATCAACCAGGATTACCAGCGCGGTGCGTTGTCTCTGGGCTTTACGCCAAGTCACCCGCTTGGCCCGGTCAGCCTGTCTGTCAGCGTCTCGGCCGCAGTCAACCGCTATGACATCTACTCGCTTTTGGGCGCTCAGGTGACCAACGGCCGCACCGACCATCAACTGGGGGCAGAGGTGGATTTCAGCTTTCAAGACATCTCGATCATGGGCTATGCGCCGAAACTGACCATCGCCACGACGCAGACCCGCTCAAACATCAGCCGCTTTCAGGGTCAGGCGCTGAATGTCTCCTTCGGCTTTGAATCGCAGTTCTAGGCCTGTTCCCACCCTTGCTTGCCCCTGTCAAGCCCGGCCTGACTCTGCTAAGGTGCAGACCAGCAAAGGGGAACTGCCAATGACGATCCGTTATCTTCACACCATGATCCGGGTGCTGGATCTTGAGAAAACCATGGCTTTTTTCCGGCTGTTGGGGCTGGAGGAAACCCGCCGCTGGGACAATGAAGGCGGGCGCTTTTCGCTGGTGTTCATGGCCGCCCCCGGTCAGCCCGATTGCCCGGTCGAGCTTACTCATAACTGGGATGGCGATACCGGCCTGCCCAGCGACAGCCGCCATTTCGGCCATCTCGCCTATGAGGTGGATGATATCTACGCCACCTGCGCGCATCTTGAGGCGAACGGGGTTCTGATCAACCGCCCGCCGCGAGATGGTCACATGGCATTTGTGCGCTCGCCCGACAATATCTCGATCGAATTGCTGCAAAAAGGCGATGCCCTGCCTGCGGCAGAGCCCTGGGCCAGCATGGGAAATGTCGGAAGCTGGTAGGGCACTAAAGCGACCACAGGCCAAGCATGTCGGGGCCAAGCACCTCGACATGCCGCAGCTTGGGGCGCGGCGCATCCGACAGGGCCGCAAGGTTCAGGTCGGCCACTGCGGGCAAGCCATCGGCCCCCAGCAAAAGCCCCGCCGAAAACAGCGCCAGATCATCAACCAGCCTGGCGCGGATCAAGCTCGCGGCCAATGTGCCGCCACCTTCGCATAAAACGCGGCTCAGGCCCTGGCCCGCCAAATGGCGCAGAGCGGCTGTGGCGTCGATGCGGCCCGACCCTTGCGCGATTTCGTGCAGAACTGCCCCGGTTGCAGCCCATGCCCGGCGGGTCAACAAAGAAGCATCAGGACCATGCAATATCCAAACCGGATAATTGCGCGCAGTTGCCCCCAAACGGCTTTGCGGGCTATAGCGCAGCTTTGTGTCCAACAGAATGCGGATCGGCTGATGCTGTGCCCCCATGTCGCGCACCGTAAGATCAGGATCATCAGCCAAAGCAGTGCCGACACCGATCATCACCGCATCATGGCTCATCCGCATCAGATGCACCCGTCGCCGCGCCGCAGGCCCGGTCAGCCAGCGGCTTTCCCCGCTTGCCGTTGCAATCCGCCCATCAAGCGACGCCGCGAGTTTCAGCGTCACAAACGGCAACCCTTGAGTAACCCGCTTCAAAAAACCCGCATTGGCGCGGC
>JAGPBG010000252.1 GCA_018063485.1 Cypionkella sp. | reverse complement strand
CACATGTTGTAAACCAAGCGTGAACAGCTTGGCGGTGGGCAGCATTTCATCCACCGGATGGGTATTGTCAGACATTTGCGTTTCCTCGTCCCTTGGGGCGGTTTGTTCGCGCCGTCGCGTGCTGCCCCTAAGGCACGTCCGGTTAGGTGTCGGGGTTTACCCCCGATCATCTTTTCCCCGCTCAGCCTTCGATGAGCCAAGGCTTTGGGTAGCGGAATTCTTCAAGATTGGCCGAAGCGCCAATACGGTCGACCACGGCGAACAGGCCGGGCGCGGCCAAAGGGGCCAAAACCCCGTGCCAGATGCCGCGATGCAGGTTGATGCCCTGCGCGCCATTGGTCACAAAAGCCAAGGGCGTGCTGCTGGTATCAGCGGTCACAATCACCAGAAACGGATTCTGGGTCATCGGGATGAAGGCCTGCGAGCCTTCGGGGTGCCGCTCGACCAGATCAAAGTGGTAGGGCAGGGCGCGCGGCGTGGCGTTGAAAATCGAGATCCCGGCGCGATTGGAGGGATCGACCTCGGGGGCCATGTCAAGGCGGGCGCGGTCGTGATGGCGCTTGCACAGGCCTTCGTTGATCGGACGAAAATCGCCGGTGGCTTCGAGCACATCGCCGAAAGGGGCGAAGGCTTCGGCGGTCAGCGGGTGCAGTTTTAGAGTGGTCATCGGTTTCCTTTGTGGCCAGCGCCGGGGGCTTCACGCCCCCGGACCCCCGTGGGATATTTTCAGACAGATGAAATCAAAGCGCGGGGCGGTAGCCGCCGGGGCCGCGCAGCATCGCGTGGCGGTTAACGTCTTTGTAAAGCAGATAGCGGAACGGGCCGGGGCCCGCCGCATAGCAGGCCTGCGGGCAATAGGCGCGCAGCCACATGAAATCACCGGCCTCGACCTCGACCCAATCCTGGTTGAGTTTGTAGACTGCCTTGCCTTCCAACACATAGAGACCATGCTCCATCGCATGGGTTTCCTCGAAAGGGATCACCCCCCCCGGTTGAAACGTCACGATATTGACATGGGCGTCATAGCGCACATCGGCCGGGTCAACGAAGCGGGTGGTGCCCCAGACGCCATTGGTGTCGGGCATCAGGCTTAGGGCCACGTCCTTTTCGTTGGTGACAAACGCCGGGGGCAGATCGACGCCGGGGGCAGGTTCATAAAGTTTGCGCAGCCAGTGGAATTTGGCCGGGGCCTTGCCCTCGGCCAGAAGGGTCCATTTGGCACCCGCCGGGATGAAGGCATAGCCGCCCTCGTCAAGTTCATAGCCTTCGCCATCAAGGGTCAGGGTGACCAAGCCACCGGTTACAAACAGGAAATGTTCGGCCCCGGCTTCGGCATCGGGGGCATCAGAGCCACCGCCGGGCTGCACTTCCATCACATATTGCGAGAAGGTTTCCGAAAACCCCGACATCGGCCGCGCGATCATCCACAGCTTGGTGTCGCGCCAGCCCGGCAGGTAGCTGGTGACGATATCGGAAAAGCAGCCTTTGGGAATAAAGGCATAGGCATTGGTGAAAACCGCGCGCTGGGTCATCAGGGACGATTGGGGCGGCAAGCCGCCGGGGGGTGTGTAATAGGTTGTCATGGCAGCAGATCCTTTAAGCGAAGTTCAGCGATGCGCTCGACCTGGGCGCAGGCGGTGGCGAATTCGGTTCCAGTGTCATGGTTGATCCGGGTTTTGAAGGCGGCAAGGATGCTGTCCTTGGTATTGTCGCGCACAGCGATGATGAAGGGAAAGCCGTGCTTGGCAACGTAATCGGTGTTCAACTGCTGGAAGGCGCTCTGCTCGGCATCGGTGAGCGCATCAAGCGCCGCTGCGGCCTGTTCGGCGGTGGAGTCAGGCGTGAGGCGTTTGGCGGCGGCGAGTTTGCCCGCAAGATCAGGGTGCGCCGTCAGCACGCCCATGCGCTCGGCCGCCGTGGCCGAGCGAAACATCCGCGCCAAAGCGTTGTGCAGACCCAGAGCGCTGTCATGGGCGGGGCCGAGCTCCAGATCGAAGGCGCGTTCGGCAATCCAGGGCGAATGTTCGAAAATGGAGCCATACCGTGCAACGAAAACTTCGCGTGTCATCTGAGATGGCCGCTCGATTCGCTTGTGCGGATGGGTTTTCGCCCAATGTTCGGCAATCTCGATCCGGCGTGGGAACCACACGTCCTTGTGCGATCTTGCATAGTCGAGAAAGCGTTTCAGCCCTGCGATCTTTCCCGGACGCCCGATCAGACGGCAGTGCAACCCGATAGAGAACATCTTGGCGGACCCGGCCTGTCCTTCGGCGTAAAGTGTGTCGAAACTGTCCTTGAGGTATTGGAAAAACTGCTGGCCTTCGATGTAGCCCGGTGCGGTGGCAAAGCGCATGTCATTGGCTTCAAGCGTGTAGGGGATCACCAGTTGATCGCGGCTGCCCACTTCGCGCCAATAGGGCAGATCATCATCGTAGGTGTCGGAAATCCAATCCAGCACCCCGGTTTCGGCGGTCAGATCGACGGTGTTGAGCGAGCAGCGTCCGGTATACCAGCCGCGCGGGGGGGTGCCGACCACTTCGGTGTGCAGCCGGATCGCTTCGGCAATCTGGCGGCGCTCTTCCTCGATGGGCATATCGCGGTGATCAACCCATTTCAAACCGTGGCTGGCAATCTCCCAGCCTGCCGATTTCATCGCCGCTACCTGTTCTGGATTGCGCGCAAGGGCCGTGGCCACGCCATAGATCGTCACGGGAATCGCCATCCCGGTGAACAATCGGTGCAGCCGCCAGAACCCGGCGCGTGCGCCGTAGTCATAGATTGATTCCATGTTCCAATGGCGCATCCCCGGCCAAGGAGCGGCACCTGCGATATCCGACAAGAACGCCTCGGAGCCGCCATCGCCGTGTAAAATGTTGTTTTCACTACCTTCTTCGTAATTCAATACCAGCGATACGGCGATTTTCGCACCATTCGGCCAAGCGGCATCGGGCGGGTTGGCGCCGTAACCTCGGAAATCACGGGGGTAGCGTTGCATCTGGGGACTCCTGCCATTTTCGCAAGACTATGCTGAAATCCCGAATGCGTTTATCAAAATATGCAAGAAAGACCTTTGCCGCCGGTATGGAATGGCGGCAGGGCAGTTTCGTCTATGATGACCGTGCAACCGATGGAGGAAAAGATGGCAACTGGACGCTTGAGCACCCATGTTCTTGATACCGCGCGCGGCAAACCGGCGGCCGGGGTCACGATCACCCTTTACCGCATCGGGGCCACAGCCGAGAAGATACTCCAAACCGTGACCAACGCCGACGGGCGCACCGATGCGCCGTTGCTGGCGGGCGATGCTTTGACGGTTGGCGTTTATGAACTGGTGTTCGAGGCTGGAGCCTATCTGCGCGCCAGCGGTCAGGCCACGGGCGGGGTGCTGTTTTTGGACATCATCCCGATCCGCTTTGGGGTGCCGGATGCCGGCGCGCATTACCATGTGCCTTTGTTGATTTCGCCCTTTGCCTATTCCACCTATCGCGGCAGTTAGGGATTTCTGTGCGTTTGCGCAGAGTGGCGGTGTGGTGGCGCGCCTTGTCGTTGCAGTGGCTGGATCATAGCTGGTCAGCACAGCAATGAAACGAGGCCATGATGAACCAGCACATTACCACTCTGCCGCCTTACGCCGATCCGTCCACAATGGATATTCTGTTCCATCAGGCGCGGACCTTCTCGGCGTTTGACGACCGTCTTGTCGATCCAGCCCTCTTGCGTCGTGCGGTTGAGATCGCCCTGATTGGCCCCACTGCGATGAACTCGCTGCCGATGCGGGTGATGTTTCTGGCCAAAGGGGCCGAGCGGGCGAAACTCTTGCCCTTCATGTCGCAAGGCAACCTTGCCAAGACCAAGGCCGCACCCATCACCGCTGTTGTCGGGCATGACACCGCTTTCTTCGACCACATGCCGCAGTTATTCCCGCATTTCGCCGGGGCGCGAGACACCTTTGCGAGCGATCCGGTGGCGGCAGAGCGTTCCGCACTGCAAAGTTCGGCCCTGCAAATCGGCTATCTGATCATCGCTTTGCGCAGCCTGGGCCTTGATTGCGGGCCGATGGCCGGGTTCAAAGCCGCCGAAGCCAGCGCGGCTCTGATGCCTGATGGCAGTTTCGCCGCCAGTCTTGTGATCAATATCGGCTATGGCAAACGCGACATGTTGCATCCGCGTTTGCCGCGCCTCGCTGTCGATCAAGTGATCCTGACGCCACCGGTATGATCCGGTTCAGGCCAGATAATAGTCGCGATACCAGCGAACAAACCGGGCCACACCTTCGCGGAAATCCGTTTTGGGCTTATAGCCGGTCAATGCCGTCAACAAGTCGGCATTGGCCCAGGTTGCGGGAACG
>JAGPBG010000251.1 GCA_018063485.1 Cypionkella sp. | reverse complement strand
GGCGTTGAAAGCTCTGAATTTCGATGTGGCTGGCTGGTCACGCCAGCCTAAAGACAGCACCGGCGTGCGCTGTTTTCATGGTGAGGATGGGTTGATCGAAATTCTGGCGCAGGCTGACATTGTTGTCACCTTGCTGCCAAAAACGCCGGAGACCGACAACCTGCTGAACGCCCGACGTTTTGCGCAAATGAAGCGCGGCGCAGTGATCGTGAACCCCGGCCGGGGCGCTCTGATCAACGATGGCGATCTTCTGGCGGCCCTGGACAGCGGCCAGATCGGTCATGCGACGCTGGATGTGTTCCGCGTGGAGCCCCTGCCCAAAGACAGCCCGTTCTGGACCCATCCAAGAGTGACAGTCACACCCCATATCGCCGCCGATACCCGCGCCAGTGGGGCCGTCGGCGTTCTGGTCGAAAACATCAGGCGCGGCGAGGCGGGCCTGCCATTTCTGCATCTGGTGGATTTTCGGCGCGGATACTGACGCCCCTTTTCTGCCAAGCCGCTGCGATCACGCCGTTTCTGGTCGCTATTGGAACAGCCTGCCGCATCCCTTCATCGCAGCCTGCCGTAAAGTCAGGGGCAGACAATGAAATTTACCACCGGTGCGACCTTGATCTTGTTGGCGGGGCTGGTTTGGTCAACCCAAGGTCTGATCATCCGCAACATCCACGAGTCCGGGGCCTGGACGGTGCTGTTCTGGCGCTCGCTGGGAACGCTGGCCGTCATGCTGTTATGGATATGGCTGACCAGCAAGGGACAGCTTTTGCGCGAATTCAAGGCGGCAGGTTTTGCCGCCGTTGTCGGCGGCATCGGTTTGGTTCTGGCCTTTGGCGGTGCAATCTATTCCCTGCAGGCGACCTCGGTAGCCAATGCTGTCTTGTTGTTTTCCGCCTCGCCCTTCTTTGCGGCCATCCTTGGCCGGTTGCTGCTGCATGAGGCGGTTGCACCGCTGACATGGCTCAGCATGGCGCTGGCCGCTTGTGGCGTCTTGGTGATGGTGGATGGCTCAATTGGCCGCGGCGCGGTCGATGGCAATCTCGCCGCGCTGATTTCCGCCTTTGGCTTTGGCAGTTTCACCGTGGCGCTGCGTTGGGGCAAGGTGGCCAACATGTTCCCCGCAGTTGCCATGGGGGCGCTGCTATCTGTTGCCACCGGAGCTGTTGTTGCCCTTGCTTTGGGTCAGGCCCTGCTGGTGCCCACACATGATATTGTGGTCTCCATCGGCATGGGTGTGGTCACATTGGCCGGCGGATTGCTCCTTTATACCGCCGGCAGCCGCGTGGTGCCCGCAGCACAGGCGACGCTGCTCTCGATGACCGAAATCCTATTGGCCCCGGTCTGGGTATGGCTTGCCTTGGGCGAAACCGTCTCGCAAGCCACAGCAACAGGCGGAGCGATCCTTTTGGTGGCGGTGCTCATAAACGCTTTTGGCGGCAGAAAACCACGCCTTCCTGCCCGCGCCTGAGTGGCGGTCACAAAAGTGAGGCCATCACCATCGGCGAAACCTCATGCCAACCGCGCCAGATCATATCCAGCGCCACATAAACGATGATTGCCAGACCAAGATAGGCAATCCAGCGGTATTTGTGCAACAGCTGCGCAATATAGGAGGCAGCAAGCCCCATCATCGCGATAGACAGGATCAGGCCGATCACCAGCACTGTCGGGTGCTCACGCGCGGCACCGGCAACAGCCAGCACGTTGTCCAAAGACATCGACACATCCGCCAGCACGATTTGCCACGCCGCTTGTGCAAAACTCTTGCGCGGCCCTCCGGTTGCAATCTGGCCATCGTCGTTCAGATCAATTCCCGACAGCGCCTCATCGGCGCGGTTGTGATCGCCCGAATCTGATCGCAACTCGCGCCACATTTTCCAGCAAACCCAAAGCAGCAACACCCCGCCCGCCAACAGCAAGCCCACAATCGCCAGCAGTTTCGTGGTAATCAAGGCAAAGCCGATCCGCAGGATTGTCGCCGCCAGAATACCGACAAGAATAGCCTTTGAGCGTTGCTCTTTTGGCAAGCCTGCCGCCGCAAGGCCAATGACAATCGCATTGTCGCCCGCAAGCACCAGGTCAATTCCGATGACCTGCAACAAAGCCATGAAACCGGCGTAAGTAAAAACTTCCATGTCGCCCCACTGTTGGACACCTGCTGTCTAGCTAGCCCCGCTTGGCCCAAGGTTCAACCGCGAAGGCACCACGAAACGGCACAATACCAGGGCCGATAGCGCAAGTTCTTCAGAAGAATCCATCTTCAGGGTAAAACAAGTTCCCGGCTTGATCGCGGCAATCCCAAGCAGCGGCCTTTTCAGCCCGCTATCGGGGTCAACTGCACCCAGCAGCACCACCAGCAAAAAACAGCTTGAGTGTGAAGATGATAATCCATCCCAACCCCAACTGCCCCCATTTCTCGAGAGCAGATCAGGCAAAAGCGGCATAAGGACGTCCTGAACTCAGGCCATTTTGCCGCGAGGGATCAAAACATGCCCGGCACCACCTGATCGGGCGGGCGATGGCCATCGGCGAAGGTCTTGATATTGATAATTACCTTTTCCCCCATCTCGATCCGGCCCTCAACTGTTGCAGACCCCATATGCGGCAACAACACAACATTGGGCGAATCGCGCAGACGCGGGTTCAACTCGGCACCGCGCTCATAAACATCCAGCCCCGCCCCGGCCAATTCACCAGCCCTCAGGCCGCGCGTCAGAGCATTTTCATCCAACACTTCGCCGCGAGAGGTATTCACGATCACTGCACTTGGCTTCATCAGTTTCAACCGCCGCGCATTCATCAGATGGAAGGTCGAAGGCGTATGCGGACAGTTGATCGACAGAATATCCATCCGGCTGACCATTTGATCAAGGCTTTCCCAATAGGTTGCCTCCAACTCGGCCTCGACCTCGGGGCGCACTTTCTTGCGGTTGTGGTAATGCACCTGCATCCCGAAGGCGCGGGCCCGGCGCGCGACGGCCTGACCGATCCGCCCCATACCCAGAATCCCCAGACGCCGCCCGCCCAGACGCCCGCCCAGCATCGCCATTGGTGACCAGCCATCCCACTTTCCGGCCTGCATCATGGCCAACCCTTCGGGAATGCGCCGTGTCACCGCCAGAATCAGCGCCAGCGTCATGTCGGCGGTATCATCAGTGACAACGCCGGGGGTGTTCGAAACCAGAATTCCGCGCTGCCGCGCGGTGGCCACATCAATGTGATCAACCCCCGCCCCGTAATTCGCGATCAGCTTCAAGCGGTCGCCAGCCTGTGCAATCAAGCCTGCGTCAATCTGATCGCTCAACGTCGGCACCAGAATATCGGCCCTTTGCATGGCTGCGGCCAACTCTTCGCGGCTCATCCTTGTATCGGGATCGCGCAGTTCAACGTCGAACAACTCCTTCATTCGGGTTTCCACCGGTTCGGGTAGCCGTCGCGTTACAACAACAGTCAGGCGGTTTGCGGGCATCGCTGTTCTCCCTGCACTTCCAAATCATCTGCTAGAATGGCAAAGTGACGGGAAGCGGGGCGCGGCACAAGCCCCGGAAATGCGTTTGGCAATGTTAGTTCCCCGCGCGGGGTGACCGCAGCCAAGAGACGCGAAGCAAGAAAGAGCGGCGATGAAGCGGGCGGATTTTCTGAAAGGCGCGTTGTCTTTGGCGTTGTTCACGCAGGCAAAGCAGGTTTGGGCGCAAGAAGAAGGCCAGTTCGGTCCCGAAACCGATCTTCCGCCAATCGACGGCGACCCCGCCAACACACGACCTCACGATCCCCATAAGGGAGCAGTGACCAATCTGCCGATTCCCCGCTATGTCAGCTTGAAAGGCAATGAAGGCAATGCCCGTCGCGGTCCCGGCCTGACCCACCGCATCGACTGGGTGTTCACCAAATCCGGGATGCCCTTGCGGATCACCGCCGAACACGAGCATTGGCGCCGTGTCGAAGATAACGAGGGCATGGGCGGCTGGGTACATTATGCCTTGTTGTCTGGCGTGCGAACGGTGCTGGTCACGACTGACATGGCGCAGTTTCGCAGCACGCCTGACCCGGCGGGCCAAGTGGTCTATCAGGCCGAAATGGCCGTTGTCGGACGGCTCTTGGAATGCAATGCCATCTGGTGCCGGGTCAATGTTGACGGTGAGAAAGGCTGGACCGAAAAAGCCAGCCTTTGGGGTATTGATCCTGATGAGATCCTCGGGTGAGAATAATGGCCTTGCGATCATCCGGGTTTCACTGGCAAGGCGGACTTCGGTTCAGTAATCAAGCAACCGGGCCGCGCCAAGGGGCTGCTTGCCCGAACCAGGGCTTGGGGGATGAAGTGTCTGCACGCGATCACAGTTTCAGCAATATCTCTGCCGGG
>JAGPBG010000250.1 GCA_018063485.1 Cypionkella sp. | reverse complement strand
GCCGTGAACACCAGTTCGATGGTGCCGTATTCGGGATGCTCGGGATCCTGGGCCACGACGCGGGTGGCGTTCTTGATCGCTTTATGGCCGATCACCATCCGGGCCTTCCCCAGATCGACATTCTGCGCGAGAATGAGGTTCAACGGCGTGCGCGTCAAAGGATATTGTTCCGGCGGCTGGTTTGACTTGGCATCGAAAATAGCCACTTGGCCACCCGAAGCCAGCACCAGCGATTTGTCGGGTGGCGCGTATTCGAAACGAACACGGCCGGGGCGTTTGATGAACAGTTTACCGGTCGCGACCGAGCCGTCAGCGTTGGCTTGGGTGAAATCGGTCTGGGCTGTGGTCAGCTTGTTCAGATAGGCCGAGATGTCCTTTAGAGGGATTTCATCGGCCAGCAGGGGGCTGTTGATCAGGGCGAAGGCCACGGGGGCCAGATATTTGGCGATGCGTTTCATGGATCACAATATAGGGCGGATTCTTGGGCGCTGCATCCCCCGGCCAATCAACTGGCGGAGAGGTGCCGATTGAGGGTGCTCGCATCTGCGACAGGTAGCTTCTTTGTGGGTGGCTCGCATCTGGCGCGATTGAAGGATTGGAAGATGCGCAATAGATACGCACTTTCCTTGATGCCCGGCCTCAATGCTCAGGCAACAGGATCTCGCGCTTACCCACATGGTTGGCAGTTGTAACGACGTGGTTTTCTTCCATCTGTTCGACCAGACGTGCGGCTTTGTTATATCCGATGCCCAATTTGCGTTGGATATATGAGGTGGAACACTTGCGATCCTTGGCCACGATTGCAACCGCTTGATCATACAGCGCATCGTCGGTCGCATCGCCCGAGCCAAGGCCCAAGACCATATCAATGTCCGAGGCGGCATCATCTTCGGGGCCTTCGACCACGCCCGACATATAGGCGGGGGGGCCGTAGGATTTCAGATGGTTGACGATTTCTTCAACCTCTTCATCAGATACGAAAGGCCCGTGGATACGGCTGACCCGGCCGCCGCCTGCCATGTAAAGCATGTCGCCCATGCCCAAGAGCTGCTCGGCGCCTTGTTCGCCCAGAATGGTGCGGCTGTCGATTTTGCTGGTGACCTGAAACGAGATCCGGGTCGGGAAGTTGGCTTTGATGGTGCCGGTGATCACATCGACCGAGGGGCGCTGGGTGGCCATGATCAGATGGATACCAGAGGCGCGGGCCATCTGGGCCAGGCGCTGGATGCAGGCCTCGATCTCTTTGCCTGCGACCATCATCAGATCGGCCATCTCATCGACGACAACCACGATATAGGGGATCGGGGTGAGGGTGAATTCTTCGGTCTCGAACACCGGCTCGCCGGTGTCTTCGTCAAATCCGGTCTGGATGGTGCGGTTGAACAATTCGCCCTTGGCCAAAGCCTCGCGCACGCGGCCGTTATAGCCTTCGATATTGCGCACGCCCATTTTTGACATGCGGCGATAGCGTTCTTCCATCTCGCCTACGACCCATTTGAGGGCGACAACCGCTTTTTTGGGATCGGTGACAACCGGGGAAAGCAGATGCGGGATGCCGTCATAAACCGACAGTTCCAGCATCTTCGGATCAATCATGATCAGGCGGCACTCTTCGGGTGAGAGCTTGTAAAGCAGTGACAGGATCATGGTGTTGATCGCCACCGATTTGCCCGAGCCGGTGGTGCCTGCGATCAAAAGGTGGGGCATCTTGGCAAGATTGGCCACGATCGGCTCGCCGCCGATGTCTTTGCCAAGGGCCAGCGGCAGGCGCATGTTGCTGTCGCCAAAATCACGGGCGGCGATGATTTCGCGCAGGACCACCTTTTCGCGGGTGGCGTTGGGGAGTTCGATACCGATAACGGTGCGGCCCGGAACGGTGGAGACCCGAGCGGACAGGGCCGACATCGAGCGCGCGATATCGTCGGCCAGGCCGATCACGCGGGAGGCCTTGAGGCCGGGCGCGGGTTCCAGTTCATACATGGTGACAACGGGGCCGGGGCGGACCGAGACGATCTCGCCCTTGACGCCGTAATCATCCAGCACCGATTCCAGCATTCGCGCATTTTCTTCCAGTGCCTCATGCGAAAGCGTGTGGCGCTGCACGGTGGAGGGGCTGGCCAGCAAGGAGAGCGGTGGCAACTCATAGGCCGGAGCGGGATCATCAAAGCGCAAACGCGGTTGTGCTTCGGATTCCGCCTGCCGCGAAGGGACGGCTTTCTTGACAGGCGTTTGCACCACAGCGGGGCGGCGGGTTTCGGCAATCAGGCGGGGCAGGGGGGCGGCGGGAAGGTCATCTTCGATCTGGAACTGAACAGCCTCACCCCAAATCTGCGTGTCTTGTTCGTCTGGTTTAGCCTCATAGGCAGTAAAGCCACGGGCAGCGGCTCCAAGGGTGGGGATGTTCAAGGGCGCGGTGACGATAGCCCCAGCCACCACGGGCGGCTCCATACGCGGGCCGCGGGTGTCGGCGATCAGCGGGATCGGGCTGCGCGGACGGCCAACGGGAGGCTCGCGCCGCTGGATTGCGGCGGTGATCGGGTTGGTTTCCGTGGCAGGCGCATGGGTGCGTTGGCGAATGGCATCGGAAATGCGGGCCTTGATACGGTCATCCGTGGGCAGTTCAGCATGATCGGCGGCATAAGAGCTGTGCGGTTCGATCAGTTCCGGTTCAGGTTCCACCGCACGGCGCATCAGCGAAGGCATCCGCGCCAGAAGGCCGGTTTTTTCGCGGGGGGCGGCATAATGCGGAGCCTCGGCCAGCGGTTCGGGATAGCGGCTGTCGGCCCGCAAGCTGGCCGGGCGGCCCCAGCCGGGGGCAGGTTCGGAATGGGTGGCCGAGCGGTGCTCGGTGGGTTTTGCGGCCTCGGAAGCGGCGCGGCGGCGATCCTGAAGCGCGGCGGCGGCGCGCGCGGTGCCCTGCGCGCCTTTGCCCGCAGCGCCCAGCAATGTGGAATAGGTGACGATCAGCCCGGTGATCAGAAAACGGGCGGAGCTGCGCAGTTCGCTGCGGTCAAAGCCACAGACATAAAGCAGCATCGCTAGGAAGGCCGGGCCGATCAGCAGGGAAACCAGCTTTATGGCATAGGTGGCTGAAACCGGCAGAAGGCCCAGCAAGGCGCCAAGGACGGTATCGCCGAACAATCCGCCCAGCGAGAAAGCATGGCTCCAATCGGCACCCGGAGTAAGGGTGGCCGCATAGACTGACCCCATGGCAATGGCGATGACGGCAAAGACCACGCGACCAATTGCGCGCTCGGCCCCGCGGTGCAGGACAAAGCGGCTACCCCAGGCCGCCAGAACCACCGGGATGCCCCAGGCGCCCTTGCCACCGATGATGATCAAGGTGGAGGCGAGTGCGGCCCCGAAACGGCCCATGATGTTGGCGGCAGGCTCATCGGTGGCCACCATCCAGCCTGGATCGTTTGGCGAATAGCTGGCCAGCATCAGCGCAAAGGCAAGCGCGACCAGAACCAGACCGATGCCGATGAGTTCGCGGCCCCGCCGCTCCAGCATGGCTTGGGTGCCCTGATCCAACAGGGGATCGCGTTGACGTGCGTTATAGGAAGCCATTTACCCTGTCCTCAACCATACAGGCAGTCGCGAAGCTGGATCAGCCCGCGCTGCGTTTCTTCTTTTGGGGCGACAAGTGCCACCCTGATATAGCCTTTGCCGGGGTTGTGCCCGCCAGCATCACGCGAAAGATAGGCGCCAGGCAGAACACGAACGCCGGTTTCTTGCCAGAGCCTCAGCGCGGCGGTTTCACCATCCTCGACTGGAAGCCAGAGGAAAAACCCGCCTTCTGGGGATGTGAAGCCTTGCAGGCCGGCAAAAACCTGATCGGCCAGCGCAAATTTTTCCTGATACAGCGCGCGGCTGGCGGTGACGTGGGTTTCGTCGCGCCAAGCGGCCTCCGAGACCTTCTGGATCGGCAGCGGCAGCGGGGCACCGGCGAAGGCGCGCAATTGGCGGATACGGGTGATGCCTTGCAGGCCACCCGCCACAAAGCCCGAGCGCAGGCCGGGCAGGTTCGAGCGTTTCGAGAGCGAATGGAAAGTGTAGACGCGTTCGGGATCGGCTCCAACCTTGGCGGCGACTTGCAAGATGCCGGGGGGGGGCGTGGTTCGCCAGATCTCGGCGTAACATTCATCGGCCAGCACCGTGAAATCATGCTTTTCGGCCAAAGCCAGCAGATCGGCCCAATAGTCGCGGCTGGCCACCGCGCCCTGCGGATTGGCGGGCGAGCAGATATAGGCGACGCCGACACGGTCCAGCACTTCGGGGGGCAGGGCGGCGTAATCGGGCAAATGGCCGGTCGCGGCGGTGGCGGGAACATAGATCGGCTCGGCCCCCACAGCGAGGG
>JAGPBG010000249.1 GCA_018063485.1 Cypionkella sp. | reverse complement strand
AACGCGGCTGACCCCATCGCGCAACCTGCGTGACGTTGCCGAGCGAACACGCACACCCCTTTGTGAATCGCGAACCGAAGATATTCCTTGATTAGTAAGCCTGCTTATATTAACTCACGCTTATGAGTTTTGAACCCTATCAGCTTGGCTCTTTGATCCATGACGCTGCCCGCCTGATCCGCAAGCGGTTCGAGCAGCAGGCGATTTCCTATGGGCTCTCATCGGCGCAATGGCGGCTTTTGGTGCATGTGATCCGTGAAGGCGCTGTGTCACAGGCCCGGCTGGCCGACCGGCTTGAGATTGAACCGATCTCGGTTTCGCGGCTGGTTGACCGGATGGAACAGGCCGGCTGGGTCACCCGCGAAGCCGATCCCAACGACCGCCGCATCAAAATGGTGGTCGCGACCGAGAAGGCCCATGAATACAAGACCGACCTGCGGGCGATGGCTGGCGAAGTGTTTGAAGAGGCGATGGCAGGAATAGACCCTGCCAGCCGTGAAACTGTTCTGCATGGCCTTGCCACAATTTCCGAAAACCTGACCCACTCGTTAAGCAACAGCAGCACCGCCATGAAAGACAAGAGATGACCGCGACCACCGCCAATTCCCCCGCTGTTGCCCCAACTGCACCGCGTTCCAAACGCCGCGGGCTGATGGTTGCGCTGCCTTTGATCCTGGTGCTGGCTGGCGGCGGCTATTGGCTGATATCGGGGCGCTACGAATCCACCGACAACGCCTATCTGCATCAGGCCCGCATTGCCGTGGCTGCTTCTGTAGGGGGGCGGGTGCAATCAGTCTCGATCGCCGACAGCCAGACGGTCAAGGCTGGCGACGTGCTGTTTCAGGTCGACCCGGTGCCCTACAAACTGGCGCTGGCCCAGACCGAAGCCGCCGTTGCGGCCGCCCGTTTGGGAGTCGAGCAGCAAAAGGTGGCCTATCAAACCGCAATTACCCAGTTGAAACTGGCCGAAGACAACGCCGCCTATCAATCCTCGGAACGCGCACGCCAAGAGGGCCTCAGCGCCAAGGGCGTCGCCTCGACCACCGCACTTGATGATGCCCGCCACACCGAGCGCGTGGCGATGGATCAGCGCGATCTGGCAAAAAGCGCCGTTGCCATGGCCCTTGCCGCATTGGGCGGCAACCCCGAGGCAGCAACCGACAGCCTGCCGGGGGTGCAAGCAGCCTTGGTTGCCCGTGATCAGGCCGCCTATAACCTTGAGAAATCCATCGTCACCGCCCCCGCCGATGGCGTGGTTTATCAAGCCTCCAGCTTCAAGGCCGGGCAGATGGTTGCCCCCGGCGTCAGCCTGTTCACGCTGGTGCAAACCGGCGATGTCTGGGTCGAGGCGAATTTCAAGGAAACCCAGCTTGATGGCCTTCTGGTAGGGCAGACCGCCGAAGTGGCTTTTGACGTCAACCGCACGCGCAAGTTCAAAGCAGTGATCGAGTCTATCGGTGCGGGCACCGGTTCGGAATTCTCCCTGCTGCCTGCACAAAATGCCACCGGCAACTGGGTGAAAGTCACCCAGCGCGTTCCGATCAAGCTGCGTCTGGTTGATGCGGCAAATGTCGCAGGTCTTGCCTCTGGCCTCTCGGCCGAAGTCTCGGTTGATACCGGCCGCAGCCGCAGCCTGTCCGATCTGATCCCCTTCGCCGCTGCAGCCGAGAAATAAGCCATGTCCCCCCTCTCCGCCCCCGCCATCGAGGTGGAAAACAGGGGTCTGATCACCGTGATGATCATGCTCGCCACCATCATGCAGGTGCTCGATACCACCATCGCCAACGTGGCCCTGCCCAATATGACCGGCGATCTGGGTGCCAGCCAGGACACCATCACCTGGGTGCTGACCAGCTATATCGTCGCCGCCGCCATCATGACACCAGTGACAGGCTGGCTCGCCGACCGTATCGGCAAGCGCGAGTTGTTCCTTGTGTCGATCGTCGGCTTTGTCGTCACCTCGGTGGCCTGCGGGCTGGCGTGGAGCCTGAACTCCATGGTCGCCTTCCGCCTGATGCAAGGCGTGTTTGGCGCGGCCATCGTGCCGTTGTCACAAACCTTCCTGTTGGATATCAACCCGCGCGAAAAGGCCGGGCAAGCCATGGCGATGTGGGGCGCGGGCATCATGGTGGGGCCGATCATCGGGCCAACCCTGGGCGGTTGGCTGACCGAAAGCTATAACTGGCGCTGGGTCTTTCTGGTCAACCTGCCAGTGGGGATTGTGGCCTTCCTGGGCTGCCTTGCCTATCTGCCCCGCGCGCCGCGGCGCCCGCGCCGCTTTGATTTCTTTGGCTTTGCCATGCTCTCCATCGGCATCGGCGCATTGCAACTGCTGCTGGATCGTGGCGGCGAGGTGGATTGGTTCTCGGCAACCGAAATCTGGATCTATGCATTCCTTGCCGTCTCGGGGATGTGGGTGTTTGTCATTCACATCCTGGGCGCCGAAAAGCCGTTTCTAGAACCCGCGATGTTCATGGACCGCAACTTTGCCACCGGCCTGCTGTTTATCTTCATCGTCGGCATCATCTTGCTGGCTAGCCTTGCGCTGCTGCCACCGATGTTGTCGCGGATTTTCGGTTATCCGGTCATCACCGTAGGTCTTGTGATGGGACCGCGCGGCGTTGGCACCATGATTTCGATGATCCTCGTCGGCAAACTGGTGCAAATTGTTGATGCCCGGATTCTGGTGACGGTGGGCTTGCTGCTGACTGCCGGGTCGCTGCATTTCATGACGCAATTCTCGCCACAAATGGGCTCTGGCCCGGTGATCTGGACTGGCGTGATGCAGGGCGTGGGTCTGGGCCTGGTGTTTGTGCCGCTGACAACCATCGCCTTCGCCACTATCCCCAACCACTTTCGCGCCGACGCCACCAGCCTGTTCAGCCTTGTGCGCAACATCGGCTCGTCCATCGGGATTTCCATCGTCTCGGTGATGCTGGCGCGCAATGTGCAGATCAACCATGCCGAGTTGGGAGCCAATATCTCGCGCTATAATCCCAACCTGACCAATCTGATCCCACAGGGCAATCTGGCCACCCTTGGCCAGCTTGACGCGCTGGTGAACCAGCAAGCGCTGATGATTTCATATAACAATGATTTCAAGCTGATGATGCTGGTGACGCTTTGCGCCATTCCGCTGTCCTTGCTGCTGCGGGCACCAAAATCGGCCCCCGCGCCGGGGCAAATGGCTATGATGCATGACTAGTTGATTTATTCCGGCTGCGCGCTTAGTCTGAATCCTCAGCCAAGCCGGAGGGGGCAAATGATGATGCAACTGCCCAGAACTTCTGGCCCCGCCTTAGCCCTGCGCGATCCGCAGGGCTGACCGCCGCCACGGTCTGCCCGATTTTTTTTCGGCGCTTGCGCCATTTCCCCAATCGGAGCCGATCTCATGAGCCTGTTGGCCGTCAAATCCCTGTCGCTGATCCTTGTCACGCCGCTGTTCAGCGACCTTTCCTTTACCCTAGGCCCCGGCGACCGCGTTGGACTGATCGCCGCCAACGGGCGCGGCAAATCCACCTTGCTGCGTTGCCTTGCAGATCTGGCAGAACCTACCAATGGCGAGATCACCCGCGCGCGGGGGGCCAAGGTGGCGCTCGTCACCCAAGACCTGCCGCCAAAGGCGGCACACCAAACCCTGCGCGCTTTCGTCACCGCAGCCCTGTCACCCGAGGCCCAGGATTTCGAGGGCTGGCGCGTTGATGTGATCCTTGACGATCTGCAAGTGCCCGAAGCCCTGCGCAACCAAGCCCTTGGCACCCTGTCGGGCGGCTGGCAACGCACCGCCCTTCTGGCCCACGCCGCCGTGACCGAACCCGATGTCTTGCTGCTGGATGAACCCACCAACCACCTTGATCTGTCGCGCATCGGCCAGTTGCAAACGTGGCTCGCCGCCCTGCCCCGCGCCACCGCCGTGATCATCGCCAGCCACGACCGCGCTTTCCTTGATGCCGCGACCACCCGCAGCCTGTTCCTGCGCACCGAGAACTCGCGTCTCTTTCCCCTGCCCTACACCCATGCCAGACAAGCCCTGACCGAGATAGACGCCGCCGATGCGCGGCGGTTCGACAACGACATCGCCAAGGCCGATCAGTTGCGCAAACAGGCCGCCAAGCTGAAGAACATCGGCATCAATTCGGGCTCTGACCTGCTGATCACCAAGACCAAACAGCTCAAGGACCGCGCCGACAGGATCGAATCCTCGGCCCGCGCCGCTCATCGCGATCTGTCGGCGGGCACGATCAAACTCGCCCATTCCGGCAGCCACGCCAAGGCGCTGATCACGCTGCAAGACGCCAAGATCACCACCCCCGACGGGCGCTTGCTGTTCACCACCGGCCAGAAATGGATCGAACCGGGCG
>JAGPBG010000011.1 GCA_018063485.1 Cypionkella sp. | reverse complement strand
CCGGGCAGGCCCTCAAGATGGATCTGGCCCTTGGGGCCAGGATGTTCAAGCACATTCATCTGGCAGAAATGGCCAACGGTTTGGGCTGTCATCTCAAGCGGTTGCGGGATCGCGGCGGTTTCGTCGCGACAGGCGGGCAGGGCGAGCAAGAGCAAGATCAAAAGCGGGCGGATCATGGGACCACCTTTCTGAACGCGGCGGTGGCAAGGCCAAGGGCGAGGATAGGCCAGATCAGCAAGGATGCCAGCGATTGCCACACCGGGATGGTTTGCGCCGCCCCGGCCACGCCAGCAGCGGCGGCGGTAGCTTGGGAGGCTGACAGGTTAAAGAGGCGGAATGCATCGGCGGGGTTGGCGAGCAGGGCATAGGGGAACACATGCAGGGTGAAAGCCCCGCCATTGTCGGCCACCACTGCAGCCAGAAGGCCCAGATCGTAGAGGACGATCAGCACCAGCCAAAGGCCGATGGCGAGGCCGGCCGCACCCGAAGGACGGCGAGACAGGGCCGAAATCGCATAGCCCGCGCCAAGGAACGTCGCCCCCAGCACAAGCGACGACCATGTGAGCCGCCAGAGGGCAGGCAGACCTGTCATTGCATTGCTGTCCACACTCAGCGCGGCGATTGCGGCGACGCCGTAGCCTGCGGCGACGGCCAGCGCGAGGATGGCCAGATGGGCAAGTAGTTTGCCGATCAGCACCTCTGCCCGGCCTATCGGATAGGTGAGGAGGAGCGGCAGGGTGCCGCGCTCAACTTCGCCCGCGACGGCATCAAAGGAAATCAGCAGGGCGACGAGCGGCACCAGATAGACCGATAGGCTGGTCAGGCTGGCGACGGTGACCGAGAGCCGATCTACCCCAAGTGCGCCCGAGGGCGCAGAGCCAGCGGCGGACAGCACCAGCGAAAACAGCACCATCATTGCCATGGCGATGCTTACCCAACGGTTGCGCAGAGCGATGCGAAATTCGGCCCCGGCGGTGGCGAGGATGCGGTTCATTGCCCGTCCCTCCGGCTGAAATGACTGTAGATGTCTTCAAGGCTGGGGGGCAGCACCTCAAGATCGGCGATGTCCGCGCCCATGGCAGTGATCTGCGACAGCAGGGCCAGCTTTTCATCCTGCGCGCAGGTGAGCGACAAGATGCCGCCATCGCCGAGCGTGGCTGCTGGCAGGGCCGCGCGCAGCCGGTCAGTTGCGCCAGCACGGGGCAGGATCTGCAGCGCCACCGGCAGGGCGGCGCGGCGGCGCAGATCGGGCAGCGAGCCTTCGGCGACGAGTGCGCCTTTGGACAGGATCAGGATACGGTCGGTGCGAGCTTCAACCTCGGTCAGCGCGTGCGACGACAGCAGGATCGAGGCGCCGGTAGCGGCAAGCCCATCGAGAAGCGTATAGAAATCGCGGCGGGACACCGGATCGAGGCCCGAGGTGGGTTCGTCCAGCACCAGCAGTTTCGGGGTGCCGATCAGGCTTTGCGCAAGGCCGACGCGCTGACGCATCCCCTTGGAATAGGTGCCGATGCGGCGCTTGGCGGCGGCGGAAAGGCCGACGCGCTCTAACAGCTCCATCGCCTTGGCGGGGTTTTCGCCGCGCAGGGACAGGTAATAGCGGATTTGCTCCAGCCCGCTCAGTGCCGGGTGAAAGGCCACGTTTTCAGGTAGATAGGCGGTTGCCCCGCGCGCCACTGGGCCGCCGGGGGCATCGCCTGCCACGGAAATCTCGCCTGAATCATAGGGGATCAAGCCAAGGATGATCTTCATCATCGTGGATTTGCCCGCGCCGTTATGGCCCAAGAGCGCCACCCGTTCACCGGGAGCGACCGTCAGGGAAACCCCGCTCAGAGCAGCAACGCCCTGATAGGTTTTAGTGAGTTTGTTCAGCGTCAATGTCAGCGTCATAACTTTGGTCTTTCAGCCAGCGACCGGCCGTTTCAGCCTCCATCGCAGCAATGTCAGCGGGCAGGCGTATCTCGATCGGGGCCATCAGGGGATGGCTGTCAAGGATACCACCGGGAAGGGTTGCAGGGAAACTCGATTGCGACCAGCGGATCAGTTGCACGGCGGGAGAGCCAAGCAAAAGGCTGGCGGCGGGCTGCGACCACAGGATCGAATCCATCAGATCATTCGGGCGGAACGGGCTGTCGGCGAAACCGTCGCCGTTCAGATCAAAGGCGGGCAGATCGGACCAATAGTTGCCACGCCCGTCAAGGCTCCATTCGATATTGCGGGTGCCGACATATTTCACCTGTGTACGGTTGCCGATAAAGGCGTTGCCGGTGATGGCGTTGCGTTCGGACCCGGCAGTGAAATGGATGCCGATATCGCAGTTTTCAAAGCGGTTGTCCGCGATCAGATTGCGGTTGGCGTTATAGATAAAGGTGCATTTGTCTGCGCCGCGTACCAGATTGCCGACAAAATCGGATCTGTTGGCGAAATTCAGCATGACGCCGTGCCTGCGGTCGCCAAGGCTTCGGTTGTTCAGCACCTTGACCCTTTCGGAAAACATGATGGCAAAGCCCAGATGGTTGCCGATGCTGATGTTGCCTGAAACTTCGGAGTCGTTGGTGTACATGTAGTGGATGGCGAAACGCAGATCACGAAAGAGGTTGTTGCGGTAGGTGTCGCGTTTCGAGGTATTCGAGAAAATCCCGTCGCGGCCATAGCGTACAGAGTTGTTTTCGATCACAACGCCGGGCGAGTTCCAGACATAAAAGCCGTTGCCACGCTCATTCATACGGTGGTTTTGCCGACCTTCGATTGAATTGCCGCGTGCTGTGGAATCGGCACTGCCATGGAAATCTATGCCGTGCATGTTGTTGAAAAGGGTGTTGTTCTCGATCAGGGCGCGATCGGCACCTTTGATCACTTTCACCCCGGAATCAATGGCCTGATTGCGGCTGCCCGATCCGGTGATGGTGCAGCCCCTGACGATGACATCGGAGGAGGTGATCAGCAACACGGTGCCTTTGCCGCCGCCGTCAAGGGTTGCACCGGGCAGGCAAGACAGGGTTAGCGGGCGATCAACGGTGACGGGGCCATAAGTCCCCGCCGGCAAGGTGATCACATCGCCGGGAGAGGCCCCGGCGATGGTGGTTTGCAGGGGCGTTTGCGGGGTTGTGGCAATATCCGCCGCCTGCGCCATCGGCGCAAGCATCAGGTATGCCGCAAGAAAACGCCCCAGTTTCATGGCTCAACCCTTTTTCGGTTCAACGAACATCCGGCCGCGCATCTCCATGTGGAGGGCGTGGCAGAACCACTGGCAGTAATACCAGTAAATGCCCGGATTTGCGGCAACGAAGGTAACCGAAGAGGTCGCCTGCGGGCCGATTTCCATCGCAACGCCGTGGTTGCCCATGGTGAAGCCGTGGGTGAGATCGTCGATATCGTCAAGGTTGGTGACGCAGACAGTCACCTCGTCGCCCTCGGTCACCGTAAAGGATTCCAGAGCGAAGTTAGGGGCCTGCGAGG
Organism: Cypionkella sp.; assembly: GCA_018063485.1. Classification (GTDB taxonomy): domain Bacteria; phylum Pseudomonadota; class Alphaproteobacteria; order Rhodobacterales; family Rhodobacteraceae; genus CBDUEF01. The sequence continues at coordinate 11,829 of JAGPBG010000011.1, read as the reverse complement.
ACATGTAGACCCGCACCTTGTTTCCGTCGCGGATCACGAAATCCTGCCAGTCGTCAAGGTTGACGCCATCGGCTTCGGCCTGTTTGCGGGTTTCGGCCCACATGCGATCTTTACGATCCCAGACCGACAGCGGGTTGACGATCGAGGCGTGAACCGCGATGGCGTCATGCGGTTCGGCAAAGTTCGGGCCGTCATGCACCAGCTTCATCTTGTCGCCAGAGATGTCGATCAACTGATCGTTCTCGGGCTTCAGGGGGCCTACGTTCAGGAAACGGTCTTTCGAGAATTTGCACAGGCAAACCAGCCATTTCCCATCAGCATCAAGGGTTTCGCCCATGGTGGTCTTCAGGTGGCCGGGCTGATAATGCACGTCGATCCGGTCTTTGATCGGGTCGATCTTTTCGCCAGCATATGCCTTGATGGCGTCTTCGATGTTCCACTTCACAACCTGGCTGTCGAGGAAGAGCGAGGTGAAGGCATTGCCTGCGCCGTCAAAGGCGGTGTGCAACGGGCCAAGGCCCAGTTCGGGTTCGGCCACCACGGTCGAGCGGGGGTCGATATCCGAGGTGAACAGCGCATCCAGTTTGGTCACGTCGATCACCGTCACCGTGGGCGAGAGTTTGCCGTTGATGCAGAGGTGCTTTTTGTCGGGTGCCATGTTGCACCCGTGCGGGTTGTTGGCGACCGGGATGTAGCGGGTGTAGTTCTTGTTCTGGCCCTTGCGACCGTCGATGATCTTGCAGCCGTTCAGCTCTTGGAAATCACCAGCGGCGATGCCCTTTTCGATCTCGGCGATGTTGAAAACAACAACGTGGTCCATCTCTGCCGCCGTCATGTCGGCAAGGGTCATGCCCATTTCCGAGTTATACGAGGTCGAGAATGCCCATTTGCCTTCATAGTCACAATCGGTGTTGTCGAGGTTGCCCGACACGATCACCTGCCATGCGACCTTCATTTCATCGGCGTCAACGGCCGTGAAGATGTTCACATAGGTTGAATCGTCCATCATGGTCGAGCCGTCGTTGACCAGCGGAGCCTCGTCCTCGCCGTTGCAGAACAGATAGTTCGAGCGTGGCCATTTTTGCGGACGCATGCCGTGGATGGCCTTGGCGTTCGGAATCTCAAGGATCTTGTCGCATTTCATCACATCGCCGCGCACGCGGGCAACGCGGGTATTGGCCTTGTCTTGCATATAGATGAAGCGGCCATCGTATTTGCCCTCGGTGTAGGACATGTGGACGTGGTGCAAATCGCCGTTGTCATGTACGGTCTTGCCGTTGGCAGCGAGGTGCTTCTTGGTCTTTTCGGTCATATTCTCCATCAGAATATGCTTGGATTCGTTGGTTTGGCCCCAACCGGTGGCCGAGCAGCGGTTGAACACCGGAACGCGCATCAATTCGCGCATCGACGGGACGCCCAGGATGCGCATCTCGCCGCTTTGGCCCGAAGACCAGAAGCCGTAATATTCATCAAGCTGCCCCGGTGCTACAGCGCCGGTTGCATCGCCGGATGCCAGCGCGCTGGTTGCGGTGGTGGCGGCAAGGCCCGCGACGCCACCGGCGAGGGTCAGGCGACCGGCACCAAAGGCTCCGGCGGCGGCGATACCACCCGCGCTGTAGCCCAGAAGGCCTCGGCGGCTGATCCGTGTTTTGTTGTCCTCTTGCATTTCATGCATCCTTTCAGTTTTTCAGATTGGGAACATTGGGGTGCCCCTGGATGGCCGCAGTGCGGGCCGGGCTGGCCGAGGCGGATTCGCGCCGCTTCAGCTTCTTGATGACCACTGGGCAGGTGGTTTCGGACTGATAGAGAACCTGGCAATGCAGGCAGTCTATGCATTCGTTGGGGTTGATCTCACCCGTGGGGTGGATCGCCTGAACCGGGCATTGATGGGCGCAGGTCTGGCAGGGGTTGCCACACTCCTTGTAGCGCTTCAGCCAATCGAACATCCGCATCCGGGCCGGGATCGCAAGGGCAGCGCCAAGCGGGCAAAGATAGCGGCAGTAGAAGCGTTCGACGAAAAGCCCGGCCGCCAGCAGCGCCAGCGCATAGGCGACGAAAGGCCAGGCGCGGACGAATTTCAAGATGATGGCGGTTTTGAAGGGCTCTACCTCGGCCAGATGCTCGGCCTGTTCGATGCTCATCAGCGAGACGCCGAAAAGGCCCAGGAAGATCATGTATTTGATCGGCCAGAGGCGTTCATGCAGGCCCCAAGGCAGGGTCCATTGCGGCACATGAAAGAATTTGGCAACACGGTTGGTCAGTTCTTGCAGCGCTCCAAAGGGGCAAAGCCAGCCGCAATAGGCACCCCGGCCCCAGAACAAGAGGGCAGCGGCGACCGAGAACCACAGGATGAAGGTGAGCGGATCAAGCAAGAAGGCCTGCCAGCTAAAGCCGTTCATCAGCGCACCAAACAGCGCCATCAGGTTGACGACGGAAAGCTGCGCGTTGGCATACCAGCCGAGGAATACCAGCGTGACGGTCAGATAGCCGATGCGGAACCAGAAGAAGGCGCGCTCGTTCTTGGTCGAGATGAATTGAAAGAGAACACCAGGGTCAGCACGAACAACATGATCGCGACGCCGATGATCTCGGGAGTTTTGTCGCGCCAGATGCGCTGCCACAGGGCCTGTTGTGCGGCTGTTTCATCAGATTGCACGGCAGGGGCGGCGGCAGGGGCCGCGATCTTGCGCAGGTATTTCTCGGGCAGTTGATAGCCAAGGTCAAAGGTGGTGAAGACCTTCTCGGTCGGGCCAACCTGGCGCTGCACCAGAAGTTGCAGGCGGAAGGGTTTTGCCGGATCAAAGCCCTGATCGGCGGGGATCTTGAAAAGGTCGGTTTCGGTGAAATCGGGCGCGCCGGGGGCGGCGACAGACATCAGGCGCTTGTGCGCTTTGTCATGGAAGCGGATCGAGATATCGTCTTGCACCAGAACGATGCGGTCAAAGATGCCGCCGCGCACATAGCCCGAACCTTTGAAGGAATAGATGCCGCGACCGACCACCATGATCGCCTGATCACCCGGCTGCAACCATTTGGCCAGGTTGCCATATTCGGCGTCGCCCAAGAGGGCCTTGCCAATGGCGGGAACCGAGACCAGCGCCATGTTCATATCGACATAGGCGGCATCGGGGGCACCAGGTTCGGGGCGCGAGGTGGCGCGGTCGTCGCCCATGGCTTCAAAGGCCGCGTTCACCTGACCCACATCGACCGACAGGCGGCGCAGGGTGCCATCGCCTTCCAGCGTCATCCAATCGGCGGCGGCGGCCGCATCGGGGTTGATCTCGACCGTGGGGCCGGTGACAACATCGGGTACCAGCCCGCCAAGCCCAAGTGTGCGCGCCACTTTCAGGCCCGAACGCACGATCGAATCGTCGATCACCATGACGGTGACAGTGGCGCCCGAGATGATGTTCAGATCATGGCCGGTGCCATTGGCTGCGGCCTCTTTCACCAGATCAAGCCCGGTATAATCGGCGGCCAGCGCCTTCATCTTGGCATCGGGGATACCGATCAGCACGATGGGTTCGGAGTGTTTGACCAGCCGCACGCCAATCACCTTGGCATCAAGGCCGACGGCCACCATCGTATGGATGGGTTTGCCGGAATAGCCGGTGGTGCCGACGAAATCCGAGGTGATGAAGGCCCAGCCGATGGTCTCGCCGCCCTTGAGCACCGACGCCACCGCCAGATCGTCGCGAATCGGCCCAAAGCCATCGGCCCCGGCCACCAGCTCCGAGGCGGGCACATCAGCAATGTATTTGGAAAGGAAGGTGCCCTCGGCCTGCGCGGGATGCGCCAGCGCCAAAAGGCAAAGGACCAGAGTGCAAAGCATCGAGGAAAGGAACAAACGAATTCGCATCATTCAGGTCTCATTCGGAGGGCCACGGGCCAGATGCGCCCGGATCGGGCGTGGCTGGATCAGCAGCGTGAGGTGGGGAAACTCGGCTGGTCGGGGCCAGCTTTGGGGGGGAATAGCCATGGCTGCGGCGGAACCGGTCAGGGCATGGCCCAAAACGCATTCGGGGCAGAACTTGCAGATATGGCTGGGTAGGGGAAGTGGTTCGCCTTGCGCATCAATGAGGATGGTTTCGGCACCGATTTCCGAGCAGATCACCATCTCGATCGACCCGGCCACCCGCGCCATGGCAACACCCGCCATGCCACGCGAAACGCCTGCCACTGTCATACAGAGGCAGAGCATCAGGCAGATCAAGGAATGGCTTATCCTGCATTTCATACGCGAACCCTTGCGATCTTTTGTGTGGCAGCACATTGACCGAGATCAAATGGGCGGCAGATTTCGATGAATGATAGATATTTATATTTATATCGAATTGATGGGGTGATCGGCTTCAAGCTATTGATCTTTAAGCAAACACAACGATATTCCAATCCTTTGTCACCGGATTTTGCTGCCAGATGGCGTATGGGCGCTTTGTCGCAGGGGTGATTTGGTGAGACTGCACCCTTTTTGGTTTGGCGAGCGGACAGCCATTAGCGGACAGCCCTTCTGGGCATCGGGCGACTTCGGAAACCCGGCTTTGCAAATCCGCAACAGGGCGAGAACGTGCTTCACCATAGATATCAAAGCACTGGCCTGCCATCTTCATGTCGGCTAAAGAGGTTTGATTGCGGGGGCGCAACTTGGGAATGTCGACTATGAAGAATGCGCTCATTGCAGCAGTTGTGGTGATTGCCGGGATGGCGAGCCCGATCGCCGCGCAAGACCGGGTGACACTGGGCTGGGGACGGCTGTTCAACAATGACGCCATGGGCGATTCGCAGGATCGCTGGCGCACCGGTTCCTATACGGTCAGCAGGTTGCGGGGCGAAAGCTGGTCGGGTGTGCTGCCCGAGCAACCCGGTGCGATTCTGGAATACCGGCTTCGCGGCGAAACCATTGCGCCCGACAATCTGCTGGTTTCAGATCCCTCCGACCGGCGCTACGCCGGGGCGCTGAGTTTCGGTGTGCATACGCATTTCAGCTGGCAGGGCAACGAGATCAGTCTGGGCGGCGATCTGGTGGTGACCGGGCCGCAAACCGGGATCGGTGGTTTTCAAACCTGGATCCATGATCAGCTTGGGCTGGATGAGCCGCAGGTTCTGGATGACCAGATCGGCAATGGCATTCACCCGACGCTTGTGGCGGAAATGGGGCGCTCGCTGCGGTTTGGAACTTCGGCCACGCTGCGCCCCTTTGTCGAAGCGCGGGCGGGGGCGGAAACGCTGGTCAGGATCGGCGGCGATCTGGTGATTGGCGAGTTTGGCCAAGGCGATCTGATGCTGCGCGATCCAACCACCGGCCAACGCTATCGCGGTGTGGCTGGGGTGCATGACAACGGCTTTTCGCTGGTGCTGGGGGCGGATGTGGCGCAGGTGTTTTCCTCGGTCTTTTTGCCTGCGGGTGAGGCTGTGACCCTGTCGGATACCCGCAGTCGGGCGCGGGCCGGGGTGCAGTGGCAAGGCAGCCGCGCCTCGGGGTTTTATGGCGTGACCTATCTGGGGCCAGAGTTTAACGAACAGAAAGAGGGCCAATTCGTTGGTTCTCTCAACGTCAACTTCAGCTTCTAAGCCCAAATAACCACAGCATTGTTGCCGATTTACAATAGCCAAGCCTGCCGGTTCTTGTTACGCTTTTCGAACAAGACGACAAAAACAAGAAAATAAACGAGCAGGCAAACAGGCATGAAAACGGGCTCTTGGGGCACGTTCGTCATATCCTGGTCACAGACAGAAGTAGACGGCCTTGCGGCCGCATCCCTGGACTTGTTGCGGGTTGGCGCCTCATGGCGCTGGGCCGGAGCGCCGGTGCGTGTGGATGCCCCGCAAGAGGTGTTGCTTTTGGAAGGGGCCGAAGGAGCGGCGGATATACGAAAGCGGGCGGCGCGCATGGTGCGGCGTCTGGTGGGAGCGGTGGTTGGGGATCAGGCCCCGCGAACACAGACAGAGGAAAATGCCGATGAGGTGCCCGAACAGGGTTTTATCGTCACCGATGGGCATAAGAGCTTTACCCTGACCCTGATCGACGTGCCCGACACCGGCGCGCGGTTGTTGATGGTGGTGGGTGACTTGCCGCCAATGGATCGGGATTTATGGGTGGTGCGCACGGCGATCGACCGCACGAGACAGGCGGCACCGGGGGCCAGGCTGGCGGGCGGGGTGATCTGTTTCACGCCCGATACCAGGCTTGCCACCGAACAGGGACCACGTCTGATTCAGCATATTCAGCCCGGTGACCGGATTCTGACCCGCGACAACGGCCCGCAACAGGTGTTGTGGAGCGGGCATCGCCGGATGTCGGGGGCAAGGCTTTATGCAATGCCGCATCTGCGGCCAATCCGCTTGAAGCTGGGCGCGCTGGGGGTGGACCGGCCCGATCAAGACCTGTTGGTTTCACCGCAACACCGGATGATGGTGCGCGGGGCTTCGGCGCAGGCGCTGTTCAACACATCCGAGGTGTTGGTGGCGGCCGAGGATCTGGTCAACGACAGCACCATCGTGGTGGATCATGCGCTTCGCGACGTGACCTATGTGCATATCTTGTTGGAACGGCACAATATTGTCTTTGCCAATGGCTTGGAAACCGAGAGTTTCCATCCCTCGAACACCGCTTTGGACACGGTGGACCCGGTGCAGCGTGCGGGTTTGCTGAGGCTGTTGCCCGAGATTGCGCTGAACCCACACAGCTATGGCGATTATGCGCGCCGCAATCTTTCGGCCTCCGAGGCCGCGATTCTACGTTATGACATGCGCTCGGCCGCGTAAGCGAAAAACGGGGACTGTCTGCCCCCTCACAGCGCGATCTGACCTGACCTCAAGGGGTTTTCAGGCGATGAGGATGCAGGTGCAGCGTGCGTGCTGTTGACAGTGCGCGGTGCGGCTGTATAAGCGCGCAGTCCCGGACAGGCGTTCGGGGCAATCATTGGTGTTGGTGGACCCCGCAAGGGGAAGCCTGTCGGGCCTCGGCCAAAGGACAACGCCCTTCATATCTGACGAAGGAGATCAGCCGTGACAAAACGCACGTCTGCCAAGTATAAAATTGACCGCCGTATGGGCGAAAACATCTGGGGCCGTCCGAAATCCCCAGTGAACAAGCGCGAATACGGCCCCGGCCAGCATGGCCAGCGCCGCAAGAACAAATTGTCGGATTTCGGCACCCAGCTTCGCGCCAAGCAGAAGTTGAAGGGTTACTATGGTGACCTGACCGAAAAGCAGTTCCGCAAGATCTTTACCGAAGCCGAGCGCGTCAAGGGCGACACCGGCGAGATGCTGGTGGGTCTGTTGGAGCGCCGTCTGGATGCGGTGGTTTACCGCGCCAAATTCGTGCCGACCGTGTTTGCTGCCCGCCAGTTCGTGAACCACGGCCATGTGACCGTGAACGGCCAGCGCGTGAACATCGCCTCTTACCGCGTCAAGGAAGGCGATATCATCGCCGTTCGGGAAAAGTCGCGGCAGATGGTGGCAATTTTGGAAGCGATCCAGCTGACCGAGCGCGATGTACCCGACTATCTGGAAGTGGACAATTCGAAGCTGACGGCGAAATTTGTGCGCACCCCGTCCTTGGGTGATGTGCCTTATCCGGTTCAAATGGAACCGAACCTGGTCGTCGAATATTACGCCAAGAACTGATTTGCCCGAGATGGCAAGAAAGGCCCGCCTTCTGGCGGGCCTTTTCATTTGCGCCACAGCGCGGGGCGCACAACATCTTGAGGCAAGTTGTTGCTGGCGTTGCCACGCCCCCCCGGCTAAAACCCCGGCGAGAGTTTGGGGAATCCGATGAACGATGCAATCCGCCCGCAGCCCGGTATTTTGGACATTGCCCTTTATGAAGGCGGCAAGGCCGCTGTGCCGGGGGTGTCGAATATTCTGAAGCTATCGTCAAATGAGAACCCGTTTGGCGCGTCAGACAAGGCAAAAGAGGCGTTCTTGCGTTCGGTGCATCAGATGCACCGCTACCCTTCGACCGATCACGCGAGCCTGCGCACCGCAATTGCCGATGTGCATGGGCTGGATGCCGGGCGGGTGATTTGCGGCGTTGGCTCGGATGAGATCATCCATTTTCTGTGTCAGGCCTATGCCGGGCCAAAGGATGAGGTGGTATTCACCGAACATGGCTTCCTGATGTACCGGATTTCGGCGCTGGCGGCGGGGGCAACTCCGGTTGAGGTGGCCGAGCGCGAGCGCACAACGGATGTGGATGCGATCCTCAAAGCCTGCAATCGGCGCACCAAGCTGGTGTTCCTCGCCAACCCGAACAACCCGACTGGCACAATGATTTCTCCGGCGGAGGTGGAGCGTTTGGCCGCGGGGCTGCCGGCACAGGCGATTTTGGTGCTGGACGGGGCCTATGCCGAATTCGTCGAGGGATTCGATGCGGGGTTGGCCTTGATCGAGGCGCGCAGCAATGTGGTGATGACGCGGACGTTTTCCAAGATTTACGGCCTGGGCGGCTTGCGGGTCGGTTGGGGCTATGGGCCAAAGGCGATCATTGATGTGCTGAACCGCATCCGGGGGCCGTTCAATCTGTCGAATGCGCAGCTTGAAACCGCTGAGGCGGCGATGCGGGATCAGGACTATGTGACGCGCTGTCGGGCGGACAATGCCAAGATGCGGCATTGGCTTGCGCAGTCTTTGGCCGAGATGGGCATCCCTTCGGATGTTTCGCTGGCCAATTTCATCCTGGCGCGGTTCTCTTCGCAAGACGAGGCTGAGGCCTGTGATCTTTTTCTGCAATCGCAAGGACTTATTGTGCGTAGAGTCTCCAGCTACAAGCTGCCGCAATGTCTGCGGATCACCATTGGCGATGAGGCATCTTGTCGGCGGGTGGCCCATGCGATTGCGCAGTTCAAGGGCGTTAAATGAGTGCGCCGATTTACAAACGGGTGGCACTGATCGGGCTGGGGTTGATTGCGTCATCCATGGCCCATGCGATGCGGGCCAAGGGGTTGGCGGGCGAGATTGTCGGCCATGCGAAATCGGTTGAAACCCGGAAAGTGGCGTTGGAGATCGGGATTTGTGACCGGGTTTGCGCCACAGCCGCCGAGGCGGTGGTGGGGGCTGATCTGGTGGTGCTGGCGGTGCCGGTGGGCGCGATGGCCGCGATTGCCGCCGAAATCGCGCCACATCTGGCATCTGGTTGCACGGTGACGGATGTGGGATCGGTCAAGCAGGCGGTGATCGAGGTTGTCGCGCCGCAACTGCCTGCGGGCTGCCATTTCATTCCGGGGCACCCAATGGCAGGCACCGAATATTCGGGGCCGCGTTCGGGCTTTGCAACACTTTTCAACAACCGCTGGTGGTTGCTGACGCCGGATGCGGCGACGGATGCGGCGGCTTTGGCGCGGCTTCGCAGCTTGTTGGAGGAGATGGGGGCCAAGGTTGACATGATGGATGCAGCGCATCACGATCTTGTTCTGGCCGTGGTTTCACATACGCCGCATCTGATCGCCTACACGATGGTGGGCGTGGCCGACCATCTGGCGCAGGTCTCGAATTCCGAGGTGATCCAGTATTCGGCAACGGGATTTCGTGATTTCACCCGGATTGCGGCCTCTGATCCCACCATGTGGCGCGATGTGTTTCTGACCAACAAGGACGCGGTGCTGGATATTCTGGGCCGCTTCACTGAGGAATTGTTCGTGTTGCAGCGCGCAATCAGGATGGGCGATGGCGAGCAGTTGTTTGATTATTTCACCCGCACCCGTGCCATTCGTCGCGGCATTATCGAGGCTGGGCAGGACACCGCCGCCGCCGATTTCGGGCGTGGCGTCGATCCCGCCAAGGCGGGCTGATCCATGCGGCGCGGGATTTGCCTTGCGCTGATTCTGTCGGTCATGGGTGCAGGGGCCTTGGCCGAAGCGCCCGAGACCTCGCCTTTCCCCAGGTTGCGCCCCGATATCGCCCCGGTGGTTGAACCCGTTGCACAGGGTGAAATGCCGGTCAGACCAAAGGCCAGACCCGACTCTGCGGCACCCTTGCCACAGGTGGTGGTTGAAACGGTGATGCCGCGGCCACGTCCGCGCCCGGTTGAGTTGTTGGCATTGGCTTCGGTTGCCCCAACTCCAAAAACGAAAAAGCAAAAGAAGGCGGCGCTGTCGATGCAGGGGGCGGTTTGCGGTGATCCGGCAATCAAGGGCGACGTACTGGCACCGATAAGATCGAATGTGAAGGGCTGCGGCGTGGCGGAACCGGTGTCGGTGACCTCGATTGACGGGGTGCGCTTCAGCCAACCGGCCAAGATTGATTGCGACACGGCCAAAGCCTTCAAGACCTGGATTCAAAAGGGAATGCGCCCGGCCTTTGGCAATCGCGAAGTGGTGGGACTGCATATTTTCGGGAGTTACATGTGTCGATCCCGCAACAACCAGCGCGGGGCGAAAGTGTCAGAGCACGGGCGCGGCAAGGCGGTGGATGTGGCGGGATTTGTCTTTGCCGATGGCAAGGAATTGACGGTCTTACGCAATTACAACAAAGAGATGCGCCGGGCGTACAAGGCGGCTTGCGGGTTTTTTGGCACCACTTTGGGCCCCGGATCGGATGGGTTTCACGAAAACCATCTGCATTTCGACACTGCCAGCCATAGCAACGGCGCCTACTGCCGCTAGAGCGCGTTGCGCTTAATCGAATTCGCCGCGCAACCCGAACGCGTTTGCAAAGGCAATCGCTGCCTCGGGATGCGAGGTGAATAGATGTTCTGATTGAACACAACGCGCACTAGGCAGCAAAAGTCCTCGGTCAAGGGATTCCCGACACGCGGATACGGCACGGTCGCAATCTCGGGATTCCGTTGGATCAAGCTGGTGTGATCAGCATCTGACCCGGAGTCAGATCCGAAAGAATGGCTGGAGCAGGCGCGGGAGAAATGACTTGAAGCGCAGCGGTGCGTCGGTTGCGGCAAGGCAGATACAGGGCAGGCCAAGATCTGCCGTTGGCGTGTGTTCCAGATCCTGATCGGCGATTTCCAGATCCCCGACCCCAAAGCGCCCCGTCTCGTCGCTGAAGCTGCCCTGCAAAACCAACGTCAGTTCCAGCCCGTTGTGGCTGTGATCGGGTACGGCCTGCCCCGGGGGGATGAACAGCAAACGGGCCGACCCTTCGTCACCCGCCGAAAGGATGGATTGACGTACCCCCAATCCCACTGATTTCCACTGCGGCGGCACCCCCTTCAGCGCCGATATGACCGGTCCGGGAAAGATACCCGATCGCCTGAAGCACGGCTCCGCAACTACCGGCGCGTCAAGCTGGGCAAGGACGCTTGATTTCAAACCTGTGGAGAGCCCCTGCCTGCCGCAGGCTTGCAAAATGACCCCGCCGACCGCCTGATGTGCTTCCAACGCGGCGCGACACTCAGCGCAAAGCGAAACATGGGTCGCGACAACCAGCGCAAACGGTGCGGGCAGGCTTCCTGCCGCAAAGGCCAGCAGCATGGCGTCGGGGGTATGGTGGGTAATTGCAGCCATCTTATCGCAGGCCCTTCAGTTCATGTCTCAGGCGCTCCAGCCCCAGCCGGATGCGCGATTTGATTGTTCCAAGCGGCAGGCCGGTCTGGGTGCTGATCTCCTGATGGGTCATCTCCCCCAGATAGGCCTTTTCGAGGATTTCACGCTGGTCTGGCCTGAGCTTGGCAAGAGCCTGTTTCAATTGATCGGTCTCCTGATCGACGGCCATGATCTGTCCGGCATCGGGCTCGGAGTCCGGCTCGTACCCCAGTTCCTCTGGCACGGGGCGGCGCTCTTTTCGGATCTGATCAATATGGCGGTTGCGCGCAATCTGATAGATCCATGACGACACTTGTGCGCGGTGCGGATCAAACAGATCTGCGCGGCGCCA